>JBGPFL010000035.1:0-13138 GCA_041483295.1 Blastocatellia bacterium
GCCTATCTTAGCAAAGCGACCAGAGATGATGGATACAGAGCGATCGAGAGTTTCAATCAAGCAATAGTCCTGGACCCGAATTATGCGCCCGCCTATGCGGGTTTGTCTGACGTTTACAACGTAGCGTCGGATAACTTCTTGCCTCCGAAGGACGCACTCCCGAAAGCTAAAGAATTCGCGGAGAAGGCTGTCGCAGCGGACGACTCGCTTGATGAAGCCCATCTCGCGATGGCGCAAGTCAGGTGGTGGGGCGACTGGGACAGGGAAGGCACATAAGCAGAGTTGAAACGCGCCCTCGAACTGAATCCTAACTATGCGATAGCGCACCGAGAATACGGCCGTTTTCTCACGGATCAATCGAGATTCGATGAAGCGATCGGGCATATGAAGATGGCGCAAGAGCTTGACCCGCTCTCGGTGAGAATTCGGTACGAGTCGGGCTGGGTTTATTATTGCTCGCGCAGATACGACAGAGCGATAGATTGGTATAGAGAAGCGCTAAGTATGGACTCGAATTCCGCGCCGGCACATCGGCGAATCGCGCTTGCTTTCGCGCAAAAAGGAATGCTCAAAGAAGCTGTCGCCGAACTCGGAAAGGCCCTGGAAATCAGAGAAGACGCCGCCTACGAGTCGGACCTGGGCTGGCTCTACGCCACAATGGGCATGAAGAGTGAAGTACAGAAGGCTCTCAACAAGTTGCAAGAGCTATCGAAGCGAAGGTATGTATCCCCATGCTACGCGGCGAGAATCTACGCGGGCCTCGGGGACAAAGAGCATATGTTTCAGCTCTTGGAGAAGGCATACCAAGAACACTCGGACCGTCTACTGGATTTGCAAGAGGACCCCGTCTTCGACTCCTATCGAACGGAGCCTCAATTCTTAGACTTGATTCATCGCGTGGGATTCACGCTGTGAAACCCTAAGAGCGCTTTAGAGCGCTTTTGACATCAGCCCGAAACCGCGCAGGCTTCGTCCGACGCTTAGCACACGGTGAAATATTTAAGACGCGCACAGAAGGACCATAACGCCTGAACGCCGGACGCGAATAGAAGACCTGCTTCACCCGCGCTTGAGCGCACACCCGGGGAGCGCGCTGCTTTTCTTAGAGAAGCCTGCGCCGGCAATGACTCTCTGCGTCAAGACGTAGAATCTCTGCTCGCCTCCAATGAACAGGTTGCCAGCTTTCTCGATACCCCTGCCCTTCAATACGCTGCCGGATTGCTCGATCACGAGCGTGCCAAGTCGATCGTCGGACTCGCCATCGGTGCTTACACAATTCTGTCTCAGCTTGGTGTCGGCGGAATGGCGGAAGTCTATCTCGCCGAAGATTCGCGATTGGGACGTAAAGTAGCCATCAAGCTGATGCTTGTGTCCTTCTCTTCGGAAAGAGAGAGTGCGGCGCTTTCAGCAAGAGGCTCGCGCCGCCTCCGCGCTGAAGCATCCGAACATGATTACCGTTTATGAGATCGGGCAAGTAGACGATCTGCACTTCATCGCGACCGAGTATATCGCGGGGCAGACGCTACGCTCTGCGATGGCTAAGGGGGGAACTGAATCTCCGCGATCTGGTGGACATGGCAATCCAGGTGGTGAGCGCACTCGAGCGCACTCGTCGGGGGCAAACGACCCGCCCCAGCAATGTGGCCAAGTCTCTTTAGCGAACTAGAAGACCTTCAAAGGTGATACAATGCGAGCACTTCCTGACCGACTCGCTCGGATACGGATTAAGATGGAAGCACTTTCACAAAGACAGATAACCCAACTGCTTCTCGATTGGAGCGACGGAGACCAAGACGCGCTCAACAAATTGATCCCGCTCGTTTATCAAGAGCTAAAGCGGATAGCGCGTTATTACATGCGGCGAGAGCGCGCGGGTCACACGCTGCAAACATCTGCCCTGGTCAACGAGGCATACATCAGGCTGGTTGACTACAAAAAGATGCGCTGGCAAGATCGCGCTCACTTTTTAGCCGTTGCCGCGCAAGCGATGCGACGCATACTCGTGGAGCACGCACGCGGGCACACCCGGGCCAAACGAGGCGGAGACGCGCGCAAGGTGTCACTGGACGAAGCGGCAACGTTGGCTGACGAAAAGGCGGCGGATATGGTCGCGCTCGACGCCGCCTTGAATAGCCTTGCCGAATTTGATCCACGCAAGAGCCAGATCGTCGAGCTGAGATATTTCGGCGGGTTGACTGTCGAAGAGACGGCGGACGTGATCGAAGCCTCGCCCGCCACCGTGAAGCGCGAGTGGAACACGGCGAAGATATGGCTTCATCGCGAGATCAACAGATAGTTTTCAGTTTTCAGTTTTCAGTTCCTGGAAGGAGAAGCGCCGATGGGATCGTTGTATCGAGCTCTAGTCTCTTCGCTGAAAACTCAAAACTGAAAACTTCTCAGTTTCATCGGCGATTCAGTCGGCGAAGTGCCCTGCCATACTTGAGTTGCACCTTTACCAGGACCGCTTTCGTGCTGCTAACCCCGGGCCGATAGTAGATCGTCTGCGGGGCCGGGTCGTCTGGCTTCAGCGCTCGTGTGTTATCAAGGCCGGCATTCTTCTCCGCCCTTGTCCATTGCTTTCCCGCGCCGTTCTCCATTTCCAGACGTCCCGCCTGACCGCCCCATAGCTTCTCCCACGTCGCGACCTGCTCATCTGACAACCTCTGCTGCTTGTCACTCACTCGTAAACCTTCGATCGGCGTCGGCGAAACCACAACGGTTAAGTTCTCCGCAACGTGTTCCGGCCTGCTGCGCTTCAATGTGAAATAAGGTGGCTTATCATCCTGGGCAGGGATCTCAAGCACACGGCCGGTCTTGACCTGGTTGTCGCCGCCTCGCGTGCGCGTAGTTGGAAAGATCAGGAACGGATCTCCAAGCGAGCCGTCGGCGTACTGCTCCCGATCCACGACATAGAGGTAGCCGGTGCGCGCCGCCTCGATGCTTATTCGAAGGCGGTCGCCTTCGGTCAGCCTCGCCCCGGTTGATACGCGCTCCGGCAGCCACTCGACTGATTCGTTACCTTCGTGCGCGATTATTCTCTCTCCAGCGTCGGTTGGCGTGCTCGCGCGCAGTCGCCACACGGTTACGCCGATAACAGTGTCGGCCGCAACACCGGTGACCGGAACGGCTGGAGTCACGACTCGATAGTTGCGCTTTGCCGGCGTTCTCTTCGCTGAGCCGCGCTTGTTTTGCTGATCAATGAATGCAGTGTCCCACAGGTGGCGTGTCGCCCCTTCGTCCTGCAGTCGCGTGACAGGAGCAGCAGGGCCGGCCACGCAAATGGCCATGAGAAGACAAGCAAACGTTCGGATCGATTCAATGGCTACTCTGTGGGTTGTCATTTAGTCCTCGTCGCCAAGGGCGAAAGCGAAGGTCATCTCCACTCACCTTGCAGCACGAACGCCGCCCAGTAGTAAGGCGACTGCCACGCTTTCAGTTTCCACATCTCGACCTGCGCGGCACGCAATGCAGCCGCCGGTCGCTGATTCTCTTTGAGTATTTTCTGATAAAACCTGGTCATCAGTTCTGAAGTGGCCTTGTCGTTGACGTTCCACAGACTGACCACCACGCGCGCGGCTCCGGCGTGCATAAACCCGCGCGTCAACCCAATGAGTCCTTCACCCTTAATCTCTTTGCCGAGTCCCGTCTGGCACGCGCTGAGCACGACGAGTTCGGCCGGTAGCTTCAGGTTGTAGATGTCGTTGGAGCGCAGGAAGCCGTCCTGCGGCTTGCCCTGTTCGTCCACCATCGAGAGCACCAGCGCCGACAGCCCCGGTCGTTCGCTGTCAAGCAGGCCGTGAGTGGCGAAATGCAGGTAACGATACTGGCCGAGCTCGGGACTGAGGACGGTCGCGCGACTGGCCTGGAAATCGATTGCCCGGAAGCTGTCCGTCTTCGGCGCGAGCGCCATCAGTTGATCGGCCTCCTGCCGCGTGTACGGCAGACGCGGGATCACCAGCCGCCGCGTAGCGCCACCGGATTTGTCATTGGATTTTTCAGCGAGGTGTTCAATTGTGCGTTCATTGGCAAGGGCGATGATTGGAGGTTGAGCCTTGTCGCTCGCGTCTGTAGCTACCGTCTTGAAGCGCGGGTCAGTCTGGTCAAAGACCGGGTCGGCGATGACTGCCAGCAGTTTTGGCGCGGGCTGCCTGCCGGCCATCTCACTGCGCTGAATCGCCAACGCGGAGGCCGACGACAGGGTGATCACTTCGTGGCTGACAATCAGCGGCCGGAGTGATTGCGGATTGCGGATTGCGGATTGCGGATTTACAGCTCTCCCGCGCTCACGGTCTCTCACTCTCCCAATCTCCGGCGTCGGCAGCATGGCAAATGGAATGTATTGCAGCGCGCCGTCGGCAACGATCACCACCCGTTTGTTGCCCAGTTGTGCGGCGGCCGGCGCGAGCAGGGTATTACTTAGCGCCACGGCGGCGGCAGGCAGTCGCGCTTCGGCCTGGGCGATGCGGTTGCGCCGCTCGATCGGGGTCTCGCCTCGTTGGTTGCTGCTGCGCGCCGTCAGCAGTTCATAAACTGCCAGCGCACTCTGCTTGATCTGCTCCTCCTTCGGCAGTTCGTAGCTGGTGAGTGAATCCTTTGTGATCGCCCAGAGGTAGCTGCGCTCCTGGCCGAGCGCGTATTCCAGCAGCAGCGTGTCGACATCGAGTTGCTGTTGAATCTCCTGGAGTTTGAGCGGCTGCGGCTGAACGAGTGCTGCATAGTGCGGACTACTTTTGCGGATCGAGGCCTGCGCCCGCTCGTAGTCGTTTTCCAGCTGACTGACCTCTTTCCGCAAGGCATCGAGCTGCTCCGGCGTGTTACGTTCAGTGAGGCGTTGCGCCTTGTTATTCAGTAGCCTGCCCAGCACGCGCTCGCGTTCGAGCAGAGCGGGGTCTACGCCCTGGCGCACGTCAACGCGAGCCTCAGCCAGCATCTCGATCAGGCCGCGGGCGCGCGCCCTCTCGCTGGCCTCGACGGCGAGGACATCGAATCCCTTTGCCGGCTCGGCCCCGTGTTGATGCATGAGCAGGTCAATGTAAAGCCGGTAAGCGTCCTGCGCAGAGGGCTGGCCCAGGAATGACCAGCGCCATTCCTTACTGACGAGGTCAGCCCGCAGTGACTCGGCGAGCTTCAGGCTTCCCTCAACATACGCGCGTGCCTGGGGCGAATTGCCTCGCGCCCGTTCGACAAGGGCCAGGGACAAGAGGACCGAGGCCTCATTGTCTCGCGCCCTGGTTTCCCGATAGATCGCCAGGGCCTTCTCGCAATATTCCGCGGCTTTGTCATTGTGCCCGAGCAGGCGCTCAACAGTGCCCAGCCCGGACAGCAATCTCGCCTCGTTAAACCGATCCTTCACCTCTCGCTGGATCGTCAGCGCCTCGACGAGATACTCATTCGCTTTCTCATAGTTGCCCAGGCCGGTATGCACAACGCCAAGACTAAAGAGCACTCCTCCCTCTCCAACCCGCTGCTTCACCTCGCGATAGATCACCAACGCCTGCTCGAAGTGCGCGATCGCTTTGTCGCGGCGGCCCGATTCATCCTCGGCTGAACCCAGGTTGTTGAGCGATGCTGCTTCGTTGCTCCGTTCCTTCATCTCACGCCATATCGCCAGCGCCTGCTCCTGGTACTCGATCGCTTTGTCGTAGCGACCCAGGCGCTGATGCGACCGGCCCAGGTTGGTAAGCGCCACTGCCTGGCTATTTCGATCCTTCTCCTCACGCTGGATCGCCAGGGCCTGCTCCTGGTACTCGATTGCCTTCTCGAAGCGCCCCATGGTGCTATAGGCAGAGCCCAGACCGTTGAGGACTCCTCCTTCCGCGCGCCCGTTCTTCGTCTCACGGAAGATAGCCAGCGCCTGCTCGTAGCGTTCGATAGCTTTCTCAAACTGGCCCAGGTAGTAATAACCAATGCCTAAATTATTGAGCGCTGTTCCTTCACCGTTCCGATTCTTTACTTCGCGCTGGATCACCAGCGACTGCTCGAAATTCCTCGCTGCTTCCTCGGTGCGGCCCAGGGCGTTATACGTGTTACCCAGGCCATTGAGCTCTATTCCTTCTCCACGCCGGTCATTCGTCTCGCGAGCGATCGCCAGCGCCTGCTCAAAACGCTCGATCGCTTTCTCGTAACGGCCCAGGAAGAAATGCTGAATGCCCAGACCGTTGAGCACTCCTCCTTCGGCACGCCGATCCTTCGTCTCGTGGAAGAGGGCCAGCGCCCGCTCGAAATGCTGGATCGCTCTTTCATATCGGCCCAGGCGCCAATGAGCAGTGCCCAGACCGTCGAGGGCGTTCCCCTCACCAGTCCGATTCTTGACCTCCTGGTGGATCGGCAAGGCCTGTTCGTAGTATTCAAGCGCCCGGTCAAATTTCCCACCCGATGAATAGGCTCTACCAACGTGATTGAGCGTGATGGCCTCCCAATACCTGTCGCCTAGCTCGCGCCAGAGCGGCAGGGCCTGTTCGGCCTTTCTAACGGTTTGCTCAACCGTCGATGCCCCTTGCTTCCCCAACCTGGCGGCCTCCGCCAGCAGTCGTTCAGCGGCAATCCGCTTCTTGTCCTCGGCCGTGGCTACTGCTTTCACCTCCAGCCGAACCTGGTAGGCCCCTGCAAGTGCGGTTGCTGCAACAGGACGGACCGCCAACCGGTAATCACCACTGGCGGCCGCTTCGTGGGAAATAGGCTCTAATCCAAATGCGTTGCTGGATATGTCAGCCTCTGCCACCTGCTTGCCATCCGGAGCGATCAGGGTCGCCACGACATCAATGCCCTTCTGCTCGACGACGGCGCGCATGAACTGCCCCGCCTGAAGCGCGATCCGGTAGGTGTGCTCCTGCCCGACCGCGATCTGGCGCTCAAGCGGCTTGCCCGGATCGAGCGACTGAGTATCGTGGCCTGTTTGACCAGCGGTCGCTGATTGGACCAGCCGCGCCTGGCTTGCTGATAACAGGAGCGAAACGGTCGCAAGGAGACACACGGGGAAACGTGCGATCCGACGAGCAGAGCTTTTAACGTTCGACGATTTGTTGCGCTTTGTCATCCTCACACCTCCGTTTGGCCTTTCAGGCAAGAGACAATTCCCACCCTCTAGAGCCCCCCCCCGACCGCATTCAGGATGCTTCTTCGGCACATCCTTCTATGCCGAACTCGTGGGCTGGATTCCCTCATGAGATCAGAAACAAACTGCAACGCACCCAGTGACTTCCAGGTTCAATGATGTTCCAGCTTTATCACGTGCACCAGCATGTCACCGCTGGCGCGAACGATGGTTTCCTTCTTTACTTCATCCCTTTCGACCCCTGGCTTTGAAGACGAGTGCGATTTCAGAAATTCATATACCGCAGATCTCATCTCGGGACTTGCGACGAATCCTCTTTCTTTGGGATTAACAAATCCCTTGACCGCTTCCAGTTCGTCCACGCTGCGCTGTGCCCACACCAGCCAGATTTTTTCAGCGCCCTTCTGCTCATCGAATCGAAACCAGCTTTGCCTGGGAATTTGAATTTGCTGGTTCTCTTCCAATTCCGCCGATCCGTCATTAGCCGTCTCTGAAGGAAACATCACGACGAAGCTCGGAGATCCGTCGGTTTTCACCGGCCCTTCGTTCAATAGATAAAGATATCCCTTCTCAGGGCTGCTTATGTTGAGCCGTATTCCGTAGTCCTTTTCGAAATTCATGTCGTCTCTGAGTCGGAATTGATCCTCATAGGGTTTCCCATCCCGATACTTCTGCACCATTATCGAATAGCTCACCGATCGCAGGGGACCAGCAACCGCTGGAGCAACCGCGGCCGGCCTCGAGCCTGTGCGCAGCCACATCAATGTCCCGGTTGTGGCTGCCGCGGCGATGGCGACGGCCACAATCATGATCGCCAGGCCGCGTTTGCTGCGGGCTTTGATTATCTTCTCCGCCTGAGTCTGGAGACCGACCGGCGGCGTCTGATAGCTAAGCGTTTCTTGCGTCGAATCGATTGAACGCGGTTGAGAGTCGCCGGCCTGCGGCTTTGATCTCTCAAGCTTTTCTTCGAAGAGAAGCTCTTCATTCAGGCTCTTCAGATCGAGCAACAAATCCCTGACCGTCTGATATCGCTCCTCTCTGTTCTTACGGAGCGCTTTGGTAACTATCCTTTGAAGCTCTGCGGGCGCGTCCGGCGCATAATGGCTGAGTAGCGGGGGCTCCTTCTCGAGAATCGAAACGAGCACGTCCATGCCGGTCTCCCCTGTGAATGCAATACGGCCGGCAGCCATCTCATACATCACGACGCCGAGGCTGAAAATGTCGGACCTCGGATCTACTTCCAGGCCGCGCGCCTGCTCGGGCGACATGTAATTGACCGTGCCCAACACCACTCCGGGTTCGGTACCGGTCCGTGCAAGGGTTGCCATTAGCGAGTCTGCCTGAGGAGGCTCCGGTTTTGCAGCAGCCTTCTCCGTCAGCTTGGCGAGCCCGAAGTCAAGGACCTTCACATAGCCATCCCGACGCACCATAATGTTTTCGGGCTTGATGTCGCGATGGACTATCCCTGCAGCGTGCGCCGCTTCGATTGCGTTCGCGATTTGAATCGCAATGCCCAGGATTTCGGATAACTTGAGTCGTCCTCCCGCCAGATGTCTTCTAAGCGTGTCACCCTCGATGAACTCGGTCGCGATGAAGTAGGTGCCGTCGGCTTCGCCGATTTCGTGGATCGTTATTATGTTCGGGTGATTGAGCGCGGAAGCGGCCTTCGCTTCCTGAATAAATCGCCGCAACCGGCCTTTGTAATGTGTGAATCGCGCCGGCAAAAGCTTGAGCGCTATGTCGCGTCCCAGCGATGAATCGCCGGCAAGGTAGACCTCACCCATACCTCCTTTTCCTATCTGCGCGATGATTCGGTACCGACCCACCGCGCGACCGACCTGTAGATGGGTCTCGGAGTCAACGATCGCTTCGGCGGCGTCTTCGTAAGCCGTCGAGTCGATAAGACTCGCCTCACTATGTTGCGTCGCGAGAAGAGATTCTATCTCCGCGCCGAGTGCCGGATCTGAGGCGTGTACTCGCGCGACAAAGTCGGCGCGCTCCCCGGGCTCGAGGCTCAGGGCCTCGTGAAACAGCTCTTCGAGTCGCTGCATTTTTCCTGGCGTCTTCATAGTTCTATTGGCCAGGTTCGCGGCGTGGATGTGTACCTGGCTCAGTCATCGTTGACCGGAAGACTCAGAGCGGTTTTCCAAGTGTGCAGTTTGACCCTGATGCCTGCAAATCTCAAGAGCAGACTACGAAGGGCGTAGTTGAAAGTGGGACTAAGTTCGATAACGACCTGAAGGGGCGGGACCATGATGGTTGGGCGCAGTAATGACCAGCCTGCAAGTTTGACAGACCTCGATCTAACGTGTATACATTGGCTATCCAACGAGGGAGAGTGCCTATGATGGTCACGAGAGTTCAGAAATGGGGCAATAGCCAGGGGCTGCGCCTCTCCAAGCAGGTTCTTGACCTCGCCGACATCGCCGTCGGTGATGATGTCCAGATCATTGTCGGCGACGGCCAGATCATCGTTAAAAAAGCGGGTTCCAAATACGACCTCGCCGAGTTGATTGCTCGTATCCCGAAGCGATACAAAGCCAGGGAAGTCGACTTCGGACCGCCGGTCGGTAAGGAGGAGTGGTAGAGTGCCGCGCTACGTTCCCAGGAAGGGCGACCTCATTGCCCTCTCGTTCGATCCCCAAACGGGTCACGAGCAGAAGGGACGCCGGCCGGCGCTGGTTATTAGTAACGACTTGTTCAACCGGCATACCGGGCTGGCGATCGTCTGCCCAATCACGAATGCCGATCGAGGGTTCCCTTTTCACCTCGCTGTTCCCGCCATGGCATCTCTGACCGGGTTCGTTATGGTCGAGCAGGTGAAGTCGATCGATTACAGGATTCGTCGAGCGAAGTTCATCCATCGAGCACCGAGCGAGTTCGTTGAGGACGTTCTCGACCTCATCGACGCGTGCATACGGTAGCCGCATAACGAGTGGCGCCATCGCCCGCCGAAGACCAGACGATTGACATCATCTTCAATCCGCACGGCAGGTGAACGTGCCCGACTTCGGCCCAAGGATGACCGCTCTCCTATCCTAAGACAGACTTGCTCGCATTACGACTGGATTGGGGTTGCCCTCGAGTCGGCATCAGCGCAGGCATGCCGGTTTCCAGCATTCGAGCGATGGCAAGCCGTTGAATCTTTCCGCTGGTAGTCTTCGGCAGCGTCTTCGGGGGTGTCAGCAGCACGCGATCTACCACGACTCCATGTGATTTGAGGGCCGCGCGAATGCACTGTGAAAGGGCTTCGTACTCGCTGGCGTCAAGTCGGGTCTCCGCGACGATCCAGACCATCTCAGTTTCGCGGGCGGCGGAGCGGACTCCCACCGCTGCCACTGCGCCTGCCCGTACCCCGGCAACCTCTGCGACGATCTCTTCCAGCGCGGAGGGTATAAGGTTGTGCCCAGCTTTGATGATTATCTCTTTCCTGCGACCGGTCACGAAGAGTAATTGGTCTGCCTGGTAGCCGAGGTCACCCGTGCGCAGCCAGCCGTCCCGCACTGCCTCTTCGGTTGCTTCAGGCTCTCCGTAGTAGCCCGTGGTAAGCGTCTCGGCACGCACGACGATTTCGCCAACTATCCGTTCGGGAAGCGACGCCCAGGATTCGTCGACGATGCGGATCTCGCTGCCAGGGATCGCGCGCCCTACACTCACAAACTCCACCGTGGTTTTATCCGCGTCATCCGGAACCGCTCGGCCCTCACACTCCAGCTTCACCCGGTCAATGCGGTCAACCCGCACAGGACAGAGCAATGCTGGGAAGCTCACCGCCACCGTAGCTTCCGCGAGACCATAAACTGGAAAGAAGGCTTCGGGGCGGAAGCCGTACGGCGCGAAAGCCGCGCTGAAGCGGGAAAGCAGGGCGGCTGAAATCGGCTCCGCTCCGACCATTGCACACTCCCACGCGCTTAGATCGAGGTTTGCCCCCGACAGTCTTTGCGCAAGCGACACACACATAGCGTATGCAGAGGGAGGAGCGGCGCACATCGTAGCGCGAAAGCGCGACATTGTCTCAAGCCACACCCAGGGCTGCTGCTGAAAGTCCGAGGTCGAGATCATGTACGCCGGAAAACCGTTGTAGATAGGAAACAGCAATCCCCCGAGTAAACCCATGTCATGATGCAGCGGGAGCCACGAGACCGCGACTGATTCGCAATGGCTCGGCAGAGCTTGGCTGATATGCTCCAGGTGAAGCATGAGCCGGTCGTGCGGGATCACAACGCCTCTAGGCCGGCTGGTGGTGCCGCTTGTCAATTGAATGAAGGCCGTGGCGCTCACTTCGTCAGCAGGTAGCGAAACGGCTGACGAAGCCGATAGCATATCTTCCGCGGTCAAGACCTTGATTGCTCCGGGCGGCGCGAAGCTGGACAGCGCTTTCGATGTTAACAGGAAGCGCGCGTCGAGACGGTGAGCCGTCTCGACGAGCTGTGGAAGGAACGCGGCGCGATCAGTCAATCGAAACGGCAACCCGATCTGGATTGGCACTGCGCCGATCGCCCAGAGGCCAAACAGACACGCGACGGCGGGACGGACATCAGGCACGGCTACAAGCACATGATCTCCGGGGCGAACCCCCGACTCCAACAGTCCCGTCCCGGCTATGCGAGCCGCTTCCCAAAATTCGCGCCACGTCCACGCAGTCCAACCGGCTCCTTCCTTGAAGCGGATGGCCACTTCGTCGGCGCGGCGTGAATCCGCTCGAGCTCGCAAGATTGCTGCGATGGTACGTGCAGTCATATGCCCTCCTCCGGCATGCTCCATGAGCCGACGTTCGCGCGCGGCTGCCCCTTCGAGGCCAGGATCATATACTCCAGGGCGGTGCGACGGGCGAACGAGAGTTGGGCGACCGTCATATAACCCTGAAGCACCGCGGCGAACCCTGGCGCCAGCTCTTCGATCTTTTCGCGGTTCAGGCGGATCTTGTTGATCCAGCCGTTGAGCGTTCGCGCGTAGGAACTGGTCAAGTCCTGCACGTGCAGAATGTCCAGCCCTGCCGTCTCGATCAGCGCCAACTCCTCATGCAAGTTCAATAGCAGGCAGTAACCAAGGGTCTTATAGAAGATGTAGTCAGTGGCGCTGCTCGCGCGGTCACCCCGAATCTGCACCGGGAAGTAACAGTCGGAAATCAGCAGCCGGCCGCCCGGCTTTAAGACGCGTTTCACCATCTGGTGAATGTCTGCGCGATTGCGCATGTGCACTATGCTGCCGGAAAAGAGAACCACATCCGCAGATTCATGCGGCAGAGCAAGGTCTTCCACGTGGCAGACCTCGATTCGCACTCGATCCTCAAGCCCCCGGCTTCTGGCTCGCCGCAACAGCTCTTCCGCTTGCCGGGAGCTCAGCGTAACGCCGTGAAAGATGCCATCGGTGTGAGCAGCAAGGTAAAGCAGATTGCTACCCCAGCCACACCCAACATCGAGCACACGCTCTCCGGGCTGAATGGCCAGCAACCTCTGGATATAGGCAAACTTTCTCTGTTGCACGGTTTCGAGGTCGTCGTCTGCTCTAATGTAAATCCCAGTCGAGTAAGTCAGAGCGCTGTCAAGAACCAGCGAAAAGACCTCGGGACTGTTTTGATAGTGAGCGGCGACCTGCGCTCGCTCGTATTCTCGCTGCTCTTGCTTGGTGCGGATAGCCGCTTCCAGTTCGACCGCTTGCGTTGCTGTCATATCAACTCCTCCTGATACGATCGTGTTGTTTCCGCCTTGTCGGCGACGAACGTTGTTAGATCTTCCACAGTGTGAAGAGCGAACTCGGGCGATTCGCCGTCGAGGATGGGAATGTGGAATTGCTCCTCGATAGCGACGTTCACCTGAATCAGTCCCAGGGAATCAAGGCCCAGGTCGTTCTCGAGATCGCTTTGCGGCAGAATCTCGTCAACTGGCCGCTCCAGAGCATCGGCAAGCGCTGTGCGCACGGCCAGTTCGACATCCTCCCGCGCGGCAGGCGTCTTTGCGTCATCGTTGAAAACAGTTTGTGACATATTCTTCCTCCTGATGTGAATTCACTCCGAACAAATCGCAGCGGTGGCGACGGCCTTCCCGGCTCGTGGCTCACTGCGGAAGGTGCCCGGCGGCGGGA
>JBGPFL010000036.1:0-13115 GCA_041483295.1 Blastocatellia bacterium
AGGGTGTTCGGTGGTTTCACACGGGCGGCATCTTTGCCGCGCTGTCGGAGACGACTCCTCTCGTCGCGCGCGAGGCGATGGAAGCGGCTAAGCGTCACGGCACGGCTGTCTCCTATGATCTGAACTACCGGGAATCGCTCTGGAAGGGCATCGGAGGCAAAGAGAAGGCGCGCGAAGTAAATCGCGAACTGGCGCCATTCGTCGACGTGATGATCGGAAACGAAGAGGACTTCACCGCCTGCCTGGGCTTAAAGGTCGAGGGTCTGGACGAGCATCACTCCAAGCTCGAGATCGACAGTTTTCGCGGAATGATCGAGTGTGCGGTTGGCGAGTTTCCCAACTTTAAGGTCGTTGCAACCACTCTTCGCAACGCCAGGACGGCGAGCGTCAACGACTGGGGCGCCGTCTGTTATGTCGACGGGCGCCTACATCAGGCGCCCACGCGGGAGAACCTGGAGATTTTTGATCGAGTGGGAGGTGGAGACTCGTTTGCTTCCGGACTGATTTACGGGTTGATGACGGGCCGCGGGCCACAGTGGGCGGTCGAATGCGGGGCGGCGCACGGCGCACTTGCGATGACTACACCAGGCGATACGACCACAGCGACCCTTGCCGAAGTCGAGCGGGTAATGAAGGGCGGCACGGCCCGCGTGGCCAGATGAGCGCCAGCCTCACTTGAACTTCCGCGGGCAACGGATTGAGTGCCGATGCGCTGTTGAATTGGAAGGCGCGCGGGCCGGGCCTCTATTTCTTCTTGGCTGCGCCGTCGCTGCTCGGGCCTCGGTCGCCCGCCTTTTCTTGTGGACCCTCGCCGTAAGGGTCGGCCGGATCTTCGGATTCCTGCGCCTTCTGGGCGAGCACCAGATGGTCCCGCATTGCGTTGCGTGCAGCCTCCGGATTCCGCTGGCGGATCGCGCGATAAATCTGCCGATGCATCTCCGCCGATTCCTTCAGGTCCCGAGCGCGTTTGACGGTCTTGCTCCGAACGTCCAACAGAATAGTCGCAACCATGTTCATCAGAGCCGTGAGTATGCGATTGCCCGACGCCGCGGCAACCGTCTGGTGAAAGCGTATGTCATGCACAAGATACTGCTCTGGCTCGTCGAGCGAGGCATACATTCCGGTCAACTCCTCCGCCATCGAGGCCATCTGATCACCATTTGCTCGTTCCGCGGCCAATCCGGCCATCGCCATCTCGATCGACTGCCGGGCTTCAAACATTTCCGCAGCCGTGAGTCCGCGCAGCGCAACCATCAGGCGCAGCGGGCTGCTATCAAGAGAAGGCGGACCATCGGCGTCCACAACGAAAGTCCCGGCCCCCTGTCTTGACTGGAGAACACCAACGGCTGCAAGCGAACGGATGCCCGCGCGAAGGGTGGGGCGGCTGACCCCCAGTAACTTTGCCAGGTCGCGCTCCGGCGGGAGGCGGTCACCTGGACGCAACTCACCCTGCTGGATCATTTCTCGAAGATGCAGAACAACCTCCTCCGAAGTCGTTCCACTTCTGTCTAAATCGATAGCCTTGAATCTGGGTGGGGTCGGATCCGCCATACCTTTTCGCTCATCGCTCGCTGGTGATTTGTTACTCACAGGGTTTGTTTGAAGACTCGCAAGCTTGTTCCGCTGCGATTTCGTTCCGTCACGGCTTCATCTTAGTCAATCCCAGGGCTAATGTCGAACAACTTATTCCAGGTCGAGTGATGATTGGTGTTAGCAGTCGTTCGGCGCGCGCCCAGAGAGCGTGTCACCGTCCCCTTGAACTGTTAGGATACCGTGGGCGTCAGGCCGAGGGAGTATGGCGCGTCGAACCGCGGCGACAGAGAGCCGGCAAGTGAGAATAAACGGAGAATCAACATGACAATGATTCCAATAATGGCGGCAGCGGCAGCACAGACAAATGCGATCAAGGCTAGTGGTCTAATCGTCAGCGTGACTCCTTCTGATTTTGAGCGGATCCTCAAGAGAATCGAGAATCCGCTCGTAATTGCCGCCCTGGGCGGTTTCTGGAAGAAAGAGTATCAGTACCTCACCTCCTTTCAGGGCT
The DNA here is from genome assembly GCA_041483295.1 of Blastocatellia bacterium. Taxonomy (GTDB): domain Bacteria; phylum Acidobacteriota; class Blastocatellia; order UBA7656; family UBA7656; genus DASYSA01. The sequence goes on from JBGPFL010000036.1 coordinate 2,045, forward strand.
TCGCGTTCTTCACGAAGTCGAACAGCTTCTTGTCGCTGCTGAAGGGACGGAGATCATCCCAGCCGGGGAGATATGGATGCCCCTATGAGACGATCCGGCCGGCAACTCCTCAACTGGCAGGATGCGGGAAAACCGATCTGTGCACGAAGACACGAAGACACAAGGCCGCAGCGGATCAAGGAGTACCTCACTCTACACTCTTTGTGGTCCCTTCTGTCTTTGTGGCAAGAGGCAGTTTTTCCGCAAGCTGCCAGGCATTGATGAAAGGATCACCAAGGAGCCTTAACAGATGAGAGTCCTTGTCGCCATTGTCGGCGTGGTTCTTACTTTTCTTGTTCTCCTGGATGCATTCGAAGCGATTGTGCTGCCACGGCGCGTGACCCGCCGATTCAGGCTGACCCGGTTCTTCTATCGAACGTTCTGGAAGCCGTGGAAAGCCGCTGCGCGCCACATTCATTCGAGTAAGAAGCGCGAGAGCTTTCTGAGCTTCTTCGGTCCGCTATCGCTGCTCATGCTTTTGTCGCTCTGGGCAATCTCACTGGTTATGAGCTTCGCGATGCTGCAGTGGGCGCTGGGACTCCGCCTGAACATTCCCCAGGAGCAGGCCAGCTTTGGTACGTACGCGTACATGAGCGGCGTTACTCTGTTCACGCTTGGCTTCGGCGACGTCACGCCCAGCGAGCCTCTTGGACGAGCGATGATAGTTGCGGAGGCGGGCATAGGGTTCGGTTTCCTCGCGCTCATAATCGGCTACTTGCCGGTAATCTATCAGAGCTTCTCGCGTCGCGAAGCGAACATCTCCTTGCTTGATGCGCGGGCGGGGTCGCCTCCCAGCGTGGCGGAACTGCTTCGCAGGCATGGCCAGAACATGGAGGAGCTTCGTGATCTGCTACGCGACTGGGAGCGATGGTCGGCGGACTTGATGGAGAGTCATCTTTCGTATCCCGTTCTATGCTTCTACCGCTCCCAGCACAACAACCAATCGTGGTTGACGGCGCTTACGACGATCCTGGATGCAAGCGCGCTCCTCATCGTGGGGATAGATGGCGGCCCTGCGCGACAGGCGCAACTCACCTTTGCGATCGCTCGTCACGCTGTTGTAGACCTTTCGCAGATCTTCAATACGCCGCCGCGGGCACCTGTGCCTGATCGCCTGTCGCCTGGTGAACTGACCCGGTTGCGCTCGCTTCTTTCGGCTACTGACATCAAGCTGCGGGATGACATCGCGGCTGATCAGAAGCTGTGTGAGCTGCGAAAAATGTATGAGCCCTACGCAAACGCATTGGCCGACTACCTGTTCGTGACGATTCCAACCTGGATACCGCCCGGGGAGACGATCGACAACTGGCAGACCAGCGCCTGGGGACGGATTTCGCGAGGGATTGCAGGCTCGCCTGTTATAGAGTCGCGCGACGAAGAACACTCGTAGCAACTTCGTCATTTGTCATTTGTCATTTGCGCACCTACGGCCGAGACCGGAAGCCAAGGGCCAGTGACAAGTGACTAATGACAAGTGGCAAATTCGCTGTCGTTCTTGCTGACTAGCGGTAAGAGGCTTATTATTGCCTTTGCAAGAGGACAATGAGAGCCAGTGTGTCCAGCCCCTGCGGCGAATCTCATACATGGTTCTGGTCTTGCCGGGTTCCTTTCCTGTTTCCTCGCAGACCTGACGACGTAAACCGCTTCGATGTTGCAAGCCGACCGCAACCGACAGTTTCTGGGATCATTTTCCCGAGTAGGGGCGATTGTTGTCTCGTACGTTGGTTGTGCTGTGCTTTTGGGCTGGCTTCTGAAAATCAACTGGCTCAAAGGCCTGATACCTGGCCTCGCCACCATGAAGGCGAACACCGCTTGCGCTTTCATTGCCGCGGGTTTAGCCGTATGGTTTCTACTGCCGGTACCCGCTAATCCTCAGACCCGTCGACGCCGTCTATTCGGACTATTCCTGGCAACGGCTGTGGCTGTGATAGGAGGTCTGACGTTAGCCGAAGACTTGTTCACTGTGAATCTGGGAATCGATGAGCTTCTCTTTCACGATGCCCAAACCATGCAGGCGTCAAATCCCGGGCGAATGTCACCCGCTTCTGCCTTGAGCTTTCTTCTGGTTGGCTTGGCGCTGCTTCCGCTCGGCAATGGCCCATTACGAGTTCCCTGGCGAACTTCATGGCTAAACGTGCCGGTGATGCTCATCTCCACTCTGGCCCTGGTTGGTTATGCGTATGGCGCTGGCTCGCTATATCGGGTTGGCCCATATTCTTCGATGGCCCTTCACACTGCCTTGGCTTTTCTTCTATTGAGCATTTCCATTTTCGCCGCGGACGCGATGCGCGGATTCATTGGCGTCGTCATGGGCGATACCGCCGGAAGTCTCTTAGCCCGGCGTCTCTTGCCCACGCTTCCGCTAGTTATCTTCTCACTGGGATTGGCGCGTTTCGCGGGCGAGCAAGCAGGTCTCTACGATGCACGCTTCGGGCTGGCTTTGATGGTAATGTCCGTCATAGTTGTCACTACTGCTCTCATTGTCTGGAACGCAAAGCTCTTACATAAGATGGACTTAGCGCGAAGGCAGTCTGAGGCCGAGAATATTTCCCTTCGCCAGTCGCTTGCTGACAGGAAGTTCGAGAGCCTGCTGGAGTCGGCGCCCGACGCAATGGTGATCGTCAATGAGCAAGGCAAGATTATCCTGGTGAATTCGCAAACGGAAAGCCTTTTCGGCTACCAGCGCGTGGAGTTACTCGACAAGAAAGTCGAGATGCTGGTGCCGGGGCGTTTCCACGGCACGCATCCGCAGGATCGGAGCCGGTACCACGCAAACCCGCACGTAAGGGCGATGGGGGTCGGGCCGGACCTTTTTGGATTGCGCAAGGACGGCGTCGAGTTTCCGGTAGAGATCAGCCTTAGCCTGCTGGAGACCGAGGAAGGCGTCCTGGTGAGCAGTTCCATCCGGGACATTTCAGAGCGCAAGTCCTTCGAGCACGCGCTTCAGGAAAAGAACGCCGAGCTCGAGAATGCCAATCTGGCCAAGGATCGATTTCTTGCGACTATGAGCCACGAGTTACGGACTCCGCTTAACGCCATCATTGGATTCACCGGAACGCTGCTCATGAGATTTCCCGGCCCCCTGACAGGTGACCAGGAGAAACAGCTTCAGACAGTTCAATCCAGCGCCGGCCATCTGCTCTCTCTGATCAACGATCTTCTCGATCTGGCGAAGATTGGATCGGGCAAAGTAGAGCTTAGCCTCGAGCCGGTCGTTTGTCAGGGCGTCCTGGAAGAAGTCTCCTCAGCCCTCCGGCCACTTGCGCTGGCCAAGGGTCTGACCCTCGAGACCGTCTCATCCACCAAAGAGATCGTTGTTTTGACCGACCGGCGTGCCTTGAGTCAGATACTGCTCAATCTCACTAACAACGCTATTAAGTTCACGGATGAAGGGGGAGTCCGGTTGGAGATCACGCAACGAATTTCGGATGATCATAAGATAACCGAGATCAGCGTGTTCGACACCGGTGTGGGCATCAGGCAAGAAGACCAGGCGAGGCTCTTTCAAGCCTTCGCTCACATGGAGCCGGCGTCCTCGGGTCGCCGCTATGAGGGTACTGGGCTCGGATTACATCTCAGCCAGAAACTTGCAGAGCTGCTGTCCGGACAGATCATTGTCACGAGCGAGCGAGGGAAGGGGAGTAAGTTTACGCTGGAGCTCAGGGAGGGGTGCCCTATGCTGGACTCGCCGAGCTGAACGGCAGCCTCACCTGTTCTTCAGTAGCGGGCCGAGATACCCCGTCCAATCTGAGCGGGTCATTTCGCGGCCCTTGAGAACTATCGTTCTTGCAAACCGCCGGTAAGCGGCCTATGATTGGCCCGTGCAAAGGACGTGGGCATCGGAGTTTTGTGAGGAGGACTGCGGTCAAGGGAACTGAGTCCTCTTTCTCAAATCGAATCGTTTCGACACTTGCTTCCTCCCTTGCCGGTCGTTTGCTTCCGAGTCAAAAGCCGTTCTTTATGAGTTTTTCTCGCCCTGCTCTCTCGCTGATGGCAGACAGCAGATCCGATCAGCTACGCATGCCGAATGTCGAATGAATTGCCGCTCTACCTAACTCTCGGATTGAAAGTCACGCGCTTTGCCCTCTTTTGCTCTTTAATGAATTCCGGACAGCGCCGTCTTGCCCATTCACGGATGTCTGTCTAAGCGGGGTCGCGCCGGCGCGGTCGCCGATCAAGGGTTGGAAACCCTGAGATGTCGATCTCCCCAATCCCGTCCCTGCTTGAGATTCATTTATAGATGAGACTTTGGTTTCTCGACATCGAGAGGGCCCATCGAGGACTTCCCACAACAGGTTCGGGCTGCGGTGCCTGGAAGATGAATATGTCCGAGAAATCAAAGGACGATCTATTACATGAGATACAGGAATTGCGCGAGCAACTCGACGAGGCCAATCGGTCGAAGAGCGAGGATGTGATTGGACGCGAGTTGACGGGGGTAGACGGCCCATTTGCGTTTGGAAGCGAGGAGACGTTCCGCTTGTTACTTGAAGCGGCTCCGGACGCAATGGTGATTGTTGACCGGAGCGGCAGGATCCTGCTGATTAACTCGCAGACCGAGAAACTGTTCGGCTATACACGCGAAGAGCTACTCGGCCTTCAGGTCGAGATCCTAGTGCCGGAGCGATTCCGGGCAGCCCATCCGGGACACCGCCATGGTTATTTCGATGAGACCCGAGTGCGCGCAATGGGCGCAGGCCTCGACCTGTACGGATTGAGGAAAGACGGCAGCGAGTTCCCGGTAGAAATAAGTCTCAGCCCTCTGGTTACGGCAGGCCACGTGTTTGTGACCAGCGCGATCCGGGACATAACTGATCGCAAGCGGGCCGAGGAGAAGTTTCGCGGACTGTTGGAGTCCGCCCCCGATGCGATGGTGATTGTCGACAGGCGGGGAGAGATTGTACTGGTGAACTCGCGAACCGAAGAACTGTTCGGCTATCAACGGCAAGAGCTGCTGGGAAAGCCAATGGAGATGCTGGTGCCTGTGCGCTTTCGAGCCAACCATCCCAAACATCGGGATGGCTACTTCGCGGAGCCCAGGGTTCGGCCCATGGGCGCCGGCCTCGAGCTATTTGGACAACGCAAGGACGGCCGCGAGTTTCCGGTGGAGATCAGCCTCAGTCCGCTGGAGACCGAGGAAGGCGTCCTGGTGAGCAGTTCCATCCGTGACATTACTGAGCGCAAGCGCTTCGAGACTGCGCTGCAGGAAAAGAACGCTGAGCTCGAGAACGCCAACATGGCCAAGGATCGCTTTCTGGCAACTATGAGCCACGAGTTGCGTACTCCTCTAAACGCAATCATAGGATTCACCGGAACGTTGCTCATGAGACTGCCCGGCCCACTGACGGTCGATCAGGAGAAGCAACTTCAAACTGTTCAATCCAGCGCCAGGCATCTGCTCTCTCTTATAAACGACCTCCTTGATCTCGCGAAGATTGAATCGGGCAAAGTAGAGCTTAAACTGGAGCCCGTACTCTGCCGGAGCATCCTGGAAGAAGTCTGCACAGCCCTTCGGCCCCTCGCGTTAGCCAAGGGTCTGACATTCGAAACCGTCGCATCCAGCGAGGACCTCCTCGTTTTGACCGACCGGCGTGCATTGAGTCAAATACTCCTCAATCTCACTAACAACGCCATCAAGTTCACGGGTAAGGGTGGAGTTCGGTTGGAGATCGTGCAACGTTCGTCGGAGGGTCAAAAGATAACTGAGATCAGCGTATTCGACACCGGTGTCGGCATCAGGATTGAAGATCAGTCGAGGCTTTTTCAAGCCTTCGCTCAATTGGAGCCAGCGTCAACGGTCCGCCACTATGAGGGTACGGGCCTGGGACTGCATCTAAGCCAGAAACTTGCAGAACTCCTCTCCGGACAAATCGTGTTCACGAGCGAGCGAGGGACCGGGAGCAAGTTCACTCTGGAGTTGAGGGAGGGGTGATCGATGGCGGCCAGGATACTGCTTATAGAGGACAACGCCACGAATCTGGAGTTGATGGTATATCTACTGCAGGCATTCGGCTATTCTCCCATTTGCGCTCGCGGCGGTGAAGCGGGACTTGAAATCGCACGGCGCGAGAGCCTCAGCCTCATCATTTGCGACATCCAGATGCCCACGATTGACGGATTTGAAGTTGCGCGTCAACTCAAGAGCGACCCCGCTACAAGCAAAATCCCTTTGATCGCCGTGACCGCGCTCGCGATGGTCGGCGACAGAGACAGAGTGCTTGCGGCCGGCTTTGATGGGTATGTCGCCAAACCGATCGCTCCCGAAGAATTCGTTCCACAAATCGAGCGATTCATCAAAGAGGACGAACGAGGCGTGCGGCGCGCACCCGCGACTGTGGTCGGCCGGCACGAGCAGGCGGCCAGTCGGCGAGGATTAAGAATCCTCGTGGTGGATGATAGAGCGACGAACAGAGACCTGGCGCGCAGCATCCTCCAACCTTCCGGCTTTGAGGTTGTACTCGCCTGCGGAATGCACGACGCTTTGGCGAGAGCCAGACAAGCGCTTCCGGATCTGATTCTGTCCGACGTCTGCATGGCCGAGGAAAGCGGCTATGACTTTATCAAACTGGTAAAGGAAGATCTCGAGTTGAAGGATATACCCTTCATCTTCATTACCTCAACGATGGTGGATGAAGCGGATAGGGAGCGGGGGCTGGCCCTGGGCGCAGATAGATTTCTTTTCCGCCCAACCGAGCCGTTAGTGCTGCTCGCCGAGATTAGAGCGTGCCTTGCCGGGAGGCGAGCCTGAGGCACCGCGTCTATACGACCCCCGGCGTCTTCGAATAAGCCTCTGAACCAGTATCTTCGAGCTGCGAGGACAACACATTGGCTACGATTCTGATCGTTGACGACCGCCCGCTCAATCGGGAATACCTTGTAACACTGCTGGGTTACAAAGGGCACCGGTTATTGGAAGCCGCGGACGGCGTTGAGGCGCTGGAAATAGTCCGGAACGAATCTCCCGACCTGGTCATCGCCGACATCCTGATGCCTACGATGGATGGCTACGAATTTGTCCGCCAGTTGAGGGCCTCGCCTGATATCGCCGCAACCAAGGTCATATTCCATAGCGCCCATTTCCTGGAGCGCGAGGCGCGATCCCTTGCACAATCCTGCGGAGTCACTCACATCCTGACCAAGCCCAGCCCGCCCGACGTAGTACTGAAAGTCGTGGAAGCTGCCCTGGCCATGGCGCCTCAAACGGCGGAACCAGCCTCGTTTGAAGAGTTCGATCGGGAACACCTTCGCTTGCTGACCGACAAATTGTCACAGAAGACTGAGGAGTTGAGGGCAACGAATCTTAGACTGACCGCCCTGATGGAGCTCAACGAGCAACTGGCCACTGAACGAGATCCATTTCAGCTTGCTCAGAGATACTGCAATGAAGCACGCGAAATCATCGGAGCGAAATACTCGGCCGTGGGCATCCTCAGCGATGATGGCCGCACATTGGACCATCTCTACGCCAGCGGTTTGAACATCGAGACTGCGAGACGAATCATTGTCGCCCCGACATACGCGGCGGCGCTGAGTCGGGTGGTTAGCGAAAGGCACTCGGTGCGATTGAGAGGTTTGGCCGAGCAGCCTGAAGAGCTCGGCGCGCTCGGCAGCTTCCCAATTCGGTCGGCCCTCGGAGGTCCCCTCGCCTCGTCAGCCCGCGTTTACGGCTGGCTAGCACTCCTGGACAAGCTTGGCGCCGATGAGTTCGACGACGAGGACGAGCGACTGACCGTAACTTTCACCTCGCAACTGGCGGTTGCCTACGATAACGCGCGGCTATATGCAGAGGCTCGCGACCATTGCGCGGCTCTGGAGACTGAAGCGTCTCACCGAAAGAGGGCGGAGGAGGCCCAGCTCCGACTGGCCGCGATTTTGGAGGCGACCCCGGACTTTGTCGCCACCTTTGATCAACAGGGGGAACGCGCTCTCTACATCAACGAAGCCGGCCGCAGGATGATTGGGGCCGAGAGCGCAGACCCGGCAACGATGAAGATATCTAATTTCATGCCGGCCTGGGCTTATGAGCTGGTTCTAAGCGAAGGCATACCCACGGCGATCCGCAAAGGCGCCTGGAGTGGCGAGACCGCTTTGCGTGACCGTCACGGACGCGGCATCCCAGTCTCCCTGGTCATCCTCGCTCACAAGACCTCGAGTGGATCCGTGGAATACCTCTCGACTGTAGCCCGCGACATCAGCGACCGTAAGCGGGCCGAGGAATCACTGCGCGAGGCCGAAGAAAAGTATCGGAGCATTTTTGAAAATGCGGTAGAAGGAATATTCCAGAGCACCCTATCCGGAGACTTCATTACCGCCAACCCGGCGATGGCTCGGATCCTCGGATACGAGTCGCCTTTGGAGTTGCTCGAGAGCACGAGAGATAAAGAACGCCAGCTTCACGTCGACCCGGTGCGCCGGACAGAAATGATGCGCCTGCTCGAGCTGGACGGTAAACTCGAGGGGGTGGAGATCTCACTATTCCGCAAGGATGGCAGCAAGCTACTGGTATCGGAGAGCGCGCGTGCAATTCGCGGTGTGAATGGGAGAGTGCTCTACTACCAGGGGATTATTGAGGACATCTCCGAGCGCAAGGACCTCGAGCATCAGCTCCTCCAGGCGCAGAAAATGGAAGCGGTGGGGAGGCTGGCCGGCGGCGTCGCCCACGATTTCAACAACCTTCTGACAGCCATCATAGGTTATGGCCAATTGTCTCTCGCGAACGTAGCCGTCGGTGATCCAACCCACACCAACATACAAGAGATCATCGCCGCCGGCGAACGCGCCGCTTCTCTTACGCGCCAACTCCTTACTTTCAGCCGAAAGCAAGTACTGCAGCCGGCAATTGTCGACCTGAACAGGACAATCTCAGAAACAAGAAGGATGCTCCAGCGCCTTATAGGCGAGGACATCAACATTGTAAATCTGACCGACCCTGCACTCGGCAGAGTGAGAGCAGATCCAGGGCAGATCGAACAGGTTATCCTGAATCTCGCAATCAATGCCCGCGATGCAATGCCTGATGGAGGAAGGCTCACGATCGAAACACACAATGACGAAGTCGACGAAGCCTACGCCTGCGCACATCCCGGAGTAGCCCCGGGTCCCTATGTGGTCCTGACCGTCACCGACACCGGGTGCGGAATGGACGCCGACGTGAAGTCCCACATATTCGAGCCCTTCTTCACTACGAAGGAGGCGGGAAAGGGCACGGGTCTCGGGCTGTCGACGGTGTATGGCATTGTCAAGCAGAGTTTCGGCGACCTGGTCGTTTTTAGTGAACCCGGTATGGGAACGAGCTTTAAGATCTACCTGCCCAGGTTGGTGGACTCCTCGGTTCCAGAGGTTCGAAGCCCCGGAGACGACTCTATCCCGCGGGGATCCGAGACTATCCTCCTTACCGAAGATGAGCAAATTGTCCGCGAAGTGGCGTCGCACGTCCTCCGAGAACTGGGCTACACCGTACTCGAAACATCCGGAGGGAAAGAAGCCCTCGTTGTCGCGCGGCAATACATCGGCAAGATTGATCTGCTGTTAACGGATGTCGTGATGCCTGTCATGAGCGGTAACGAATTGGCCGGGCGAATCAAAGCAATACGCCCCGACATCAAAGTCCTCTTCTGTTCGGGCTACACCGACGACGCTATCGTGCACCTCGGCGTGCTCGACCACACCATTGCTTTCCTGCAAAAGCCATTCGCTCCCAGCTCGCTGGCCCGTAAGGTGCGCGAAGTGCTGGATGAGTGATTGCCCATTTGTCACTTGTCATTAGTCACTTGTCACTGGTCCTCGGCTCCCGGTCCTGCGTCTTGGCGCATGCGCAAATGACAGGTGACGAATGACGAGTGACCAATCACAAGTGACCAATGACAAGTGACAAATTCGCAAGCTTGACGCCTGAAAATCGCGTGTGTTAGCTTGCCAGTTCGTTGCCGTCTGGCTAATCTCGATTGGGTGGTTGATACGGCCATCTCTATTGGGACCTCTGGGATCACAATGCTCAAGCGCACACCACTTCACGACGCGCATGTTTCGATCGGAGCGCGAATGGTCGATTTCGCCGGCTGGGAGATGCCGGTGCAATACTCCGGTCCCATCCCGGAACATCTGGCGGTGCGCACGGCTGCGGGCCTATTCGATGTCTCGCACATGGGAGAATTCGAGATCGCCGGCGCCGGCGCTCTCGATCTGATCCAGCGCCTCACCACCAATGACGTGTCCAGGCTCGAGGACAACCAGGCTCAGTATTCGACACTCACCAACGAGCAGGGTGGAGTGATCGACGACTTGTTGGTGTATCGCATCAGCTCTGAGTACTTCTTGCTTGTCGTCAACGCCGGCACCACGGACAAAGACTTCGAGTGGATCACAAAACATGCCGATACCGATGGTGTTGAGGTTCACAACACTAGCGCCGCTTACGCGCTGCTGGCGCTTCAGGGCCCTCGCGCGGAGCGCATCCTCCAGTGCCTGACCGATCATATGCTCGATCGCATACCTTACTACTGGTCCCAGAAGGTGAAAGTGGATGGCATCGAGTGCCGCGTCTCACGGACAGGTTACACGGGGGAAGACGGCTTCGAAATCTTCTGCGACCCGGACCACTCGCGCCACCTTTGGAATCGGTTGCTTGTGACCGGTCACGATCTTGGGATTCTGCCCTGCGGACTGGCCGCGCGCAATACCACGCGGCTGGAGGCTGCGTTTAGACTCTACGGACACGACATGGACGATTCGACCACTCCTCTCGAAGCCGGACTCGGGTGGGTAGTCAAGCTGTCGAAGGGTGATTTCATCGGGCGGGACGCGCTCGAACGCCAGAAGCGCGAAGGTCTCAAGCGCAAGCTGGTCGGCCTTGAAGTGCTGGACCGCGCTCCGGCGCGCGATGGGTACCCGATCTTGATCCGCGGCCAGGAGGTTGGACGAGTCGCTTCGGGCAGTCCGGCCCCGTTTCTAAATAAGAATATCGGGCTGGCCTATCTGCCGATTGAGCACTGCACTGTTGGCACTGATATCTCAATAGCAATTCGAGGACGGG
>JBGPFL010000037.1:0-13029 GCA_041483295.1 Blastocatellia bacterium
CCCTTTCTCTGTTATTGTCTGAGTCTCAATTTTCTGGGGGTTGTTGATGGCTCGAACGATGCTCGTTGCATTCCTGTTGACTCTGTTGGTGGGTTGCTCGGCCCGCGAGGCGCCATACGAAGACGTAGACAAGGCCGCCGGATTGTTCTTCGAACGCTTGAAGGCGGCTGAGTACGACACCATATACCGCGACTCTAGTGAGTCATTCCGGAGCCAGAAAACCAGGCAAGACGTGGTCGAAAACCTCAAGCAGATCACCGCCCTGGGCCGCCCCCAGGACTACGATCGGCTGAGCATGCTTTTTGACAAGGACGGCAAGAAGCGCGTCGCGATGCCCACCTACGCCGTTAACCTCGATCAGGCGCGAGCCGAGATCACCCTGACATTTCGCGACGACGGTGGGGAATGGAAGCTGCTCGGCTTCTCAGTCAAGACGCGCAGCAGGCCGACGCCCCAGCCGAGCTGACGGGCGGCGAACTGGGAACTAATCCGGCGCTAATAGAAGTGCGCGAGGCCGTCTTCCACGCTCTTTAGCACACTGAACCCGCGTAATTGTCCACTCAATTTGCTTACTGATGTTCGAAAGAACCGTGCACTCTAGTTCATCTCGCTGGAGGTCTTTATGAGAAGGCGCTTGATCTGTTTGTCCATCACGCTCTCGATGTGCGTGGCAGTTTCAGTTGCCGGGGCTGACGTACGCCAATGGCTGAACGGTACCGAGCGCAAGGTCTCCCAATCGAAAGAAGCGCGGTCCTTCATTGGAGCCCGCACCATCGACGCCCGAACCTATCGAAGCCCCGGGAGATACCACAAACTTATGGTCCCTTCTGAGAACCGTGGCGACGGGTCCGTCTTTGCGATGGCCTCGCAGGCTGCTGAGATTGCGGACTACGGCTCTTTCAAGCTGCTCGCCCTCGATCAGACCGTGCTCGATGAAGAGCCGCCCGCTTCTGGTTCTGCCGCTGTTCGAGATGATTTGAACGTGCTCTTCCTTCGTTCCGGCGCGATCGACACAACATCAAATGACGCGCCCGGCGAGCTCCTGGGTTTGGGCGGGGGCGCGGGCAGGATCGGCAGCCCGAATGTGAGTGGAAAGACAGCAGTCAAGACCGGTGAACTCGAAGTTGCGCAGAGCGACAACTCCCGCCAGAAGCTTCGGCTGGTCCAGTTCGTCGGGCCGGTCAAACGCGAGTGGCTGGACCGCCTTCGTTCAAGTGGAGTCGAGCCGGTAGCATACCTCCCCAATAACGGCTACCTCGTGTACGGCGATGAACCGGCGAGATCGCAACTCCTCGGCGACGCGCGGAACGCACAAAACCGCGGCGATGGATTCGTGCAATGGGAAGGTCCTTTCCTCGATCAATACAAGACTCACCCTGCTTTGGCCGCCGAGGCGATTAGGAATCCGAACGCTGATGTAACTGTAGCCGTTCAGATTGCCCGCTTGGAGCAGGACCAGGGGGCCGGCGCCGGTCACGACGCCGCCACCGCCAGGAGACTTGCTTCGGCCGTGATTGGCGACGTGTATCAGGTGCTCGGTTTCACCAATCTGAAGATCAGGATTCACGCCGGCCAGATAGCCGCAGTCGCCGCCCTGGCTAACGTGGTCAATGTCGAGCCCTGGGTCCCGCCAGTGTTGCTTGACGAACGCGCTGCGCAGATCGGCGCAGGCGTACTGACCGACGATGGCAAGCAGCCGAGCGGCCCTGGGTACTTGAGCTGGCTGCAGGCCCACGGCTTCACCTCACGGTTCGGTTTTGCAATCGACGTGAGCGACAGCGGAATCGACCGCGGCTCCACAGCCGCCGATAAGCTACATCCCGACTTTCTCGATTCAGCAAAGCAAAGTCGCGTCAGCTACACCCGCGACTACACTTCGGAACTCGATGCTTCGGACCTGGCGGGACACGGAACCATCAACGCTTCCGTAGCAGCCGGAGGTAACACGTCGACCGAAGCGGGAGCGCACGACTCCGAGAATTTCAACTACGGACTCGGCGTGGCGCCGTTCGCGCTCATCGGAGTGTCCAAGATCTTTCAGTCCGACGGTCGCTTCGACCTGATCGATCCATACACCAGATTGATCTCCGAAGCCTATCGCGATGGCGCGAGAATATCGTCGAACAGTTGGTCGGCGATCACCAACAGCTACACCATCGATTCCCAGGAGTATGACGCTCGGGCTCGCGACGCAGTTCCAACGCAGGCTGGCAATCAAGAGATGGTCATATGCTTCGCGGCCGGCAATTCAGGAGCTGATGAGCGAATCGGCTCGCCGGGCACCGGCAAGAACCTGATCTCCGTTGGTGCGAGCGAGAGTTTCAGGAAGTCGGGCACCGATGGCTGCGGCATCAAAGACGCTGACGCGGACAGCGCTCTCGATATGGCATTCTTCTCCTCGGGTGGGAAGGTGGATGATGGGCGCATGAAACCAGACCTTGCGGCCGCCGGGACACACATTCAAGGTGCGGCATCTCAGCATCCTGACTTTAACGGCTCGGGTTTGTGTGGGGATGTCGCCGGCCCTTATTTCCCGAAGGGGCAGACTCTGTACACGTGGTCGTCGGGGACGAGCCACTCAACTCCCGCAGTAGCAGGGGCCGCGGCCCTTGCGCGCCAGTTCTTCCTGGACCGGGGCGAACAGCCCAGCGCAGCCCTGGTCAAGGCGCTTCTCCTCAACACGACTACTTATATGACAGGATCGCTGGCGAGCGGCGACCTCCCCCAGAAGAGACAGGGCTGGGGACTCCTCAACATCGGCCGCGCATTTGATAGCACGCCGAAGGTGTTCATTAATCAGTCGCAGACCTTCACAGACAGCGGACAGGAGTTCGTGATTACGGGAGAAGTCAAAGATTCGACGCGGCCCTTCAGGGTGACCCTGGCGTGGACTGATGCGCCCGGCTTCTCCGGATTCGCGCCCTGGGTCAACGACCTGGACCTCGAGGTCACAATCAACGGCCAGGTATATCGCGGCAACAATTTCAAAGGTCAACAATCGCAGCCGGAGGGTACACCAGATACCAGGAACAACGTCGAAGGTGTTTGGCTTCCTGCGGGAACCGTTGGCACTTTTGTGCTGCGCGTTCGAGCCACGAACATCGCCGGGGATGGAGTTCCGGGCAACTCGGACCTTTCGGATCAGGACTTCGCGCTTGTGATTTACAACGCCGAACGAAAAGACACAGCCGTGGTAGCGCTCGCCGGCGCTACGCTTGCCGGCGGCGCGGATGCGATTGTGGATCCGGGCGAATCGGTGTCGATGAGACTGACTCTCAAGAACGTCTCCCCGTTTGGTTTCACGGCAGGTCGCGGCACACTCACGACCTCTTCACCGGGAGTCACGATTGGCACACCTTCAGCGGACTTTCCGAGTCTCGCCCCCGCGGCACTCGGCGAGAGCCTCACGTCGTTCACATTCGGCGTAGACAGGACCGTAGCCTGTGGGAGCGTCCTTCAATTCACGCTGGACGTCCCTGTAGGAGCTTCGACTTCACGCGTGCCGTTCAATGTTGCCGTGGGCAACGCACGTCCACTCGAACTATTTAGCGACGACCTGGAGACCGGCGAATCGAAGTGGAGCCACGATAGTGGAGTTAAGAAGAAGAAGAATCGTGTCGACACCTGGGAAGTGTCCACGAAGCGCTTCAGGTCTGGAGGCCACTCGTGGTTTTCAGCCGATATGGGAAAAGTGACTGACGCACATCTGGACTCTGTGGCACTTCTACTGCCGGCGGATGGCCGCAATCTCGAGCTGGTGTTTTACCACACTTTCGAGTTTGAGCCGGCAGAGTTCGACGGCGCCGTTTTGGAGATATCGGCTGCAGGCGGCGATTTCGAAGATCTCGGACCCAAGATTGTGCGCGGAGGGTACAACGGATCGCTTCGCGACTTCACCGACAATCCGCTTTCGAAGCGCGAGGGCTGGGTAGATGGGCGGTTAGGCCAGTTCCAGCAAGTAGTGGTCGACCTGAGCAGCTACGTGGGCAAGACCGTGGTAATCAGGTTCAGGAGTGGCAGCGATCAGAACGTGAAGGGGCAGGGTTGGTACATCGACGACGTGAGCGTGGGAGGCAAGCGGGTGAGCTGCACTCCGGCGACTCAGTGAGTGAGCCAGGGGGCGATCAGCGGATGATTGGCTGTTAGATTCGAGCGCCACTGCGCCACTGTGAGTGGATTGTTCAGTTTCTAGCCAGGTCTCTCACTCTTCCCGAATCCCACCCACGGAGGTGGGTGGATCGTTCAAGTCCGGCCTACACACCCTGCGTCGCTCACTCTTCCCGAATCCCACCCACGGAAGTGGGTGGATCGTTCAAGTCCGGCCTACACACCCTGCGTCGCTCACTCTTCCCGAATCCCACCCACGGAAGTGGGTGGAATTCGCGACAGTGAGTGCCATTCGCTGTCGGCACGTCCAGAGCGACCCCGCTCCTTGAAGCTTGTGGCATTCGTCCTTGAACTGGTTCTTGACCGACTCACGTGGCAGACCCTTCAGTCTTACTGAGTCGGCGCAGCTTGCGCTTGAAGTCCCGTGGGTCGACTCGGTGCTTGAAGACTCTAATTCCATTGATTAACACGACTGGAATATCATATTGATAACGCTCCAGCAGCACCGGGTCATCGTCGATGTTGACTTCTTCCAGCGTGAATTCTCCATCGCAGCCGGCTGATTCAAGTTCTGCTTTGGCCTCTTCACACAGGTGGCAGTCCGGCCTCGAATACACCGTGACGACCGCTTTGGTTCTGGCAGTTCTCATAATGCTCTGTATCGCGCTCTTGATTGCAAGCTGCGACGTTAACACCTTTCGCTTACCGATGGTTCCGCAATACTCCAACTGCCCAGGAGATTATGCTGCGGCGGGATAATCCTACTATCGCAAGCCTCCTGAAGACCATTGATTGATCGTGCTTGGCCGGCGGAGAATCGACAAGCCACAAGGCAACGCTCTACAATCCAGGTCCGAATGGATGTGCATGGCTTCGTCACAGCGGGCGGACGCAGTTCTCGAATGGGCAAGGACAAAGCCTGGCTCGAGATCGATGGCCGCCCTATGATTCAGCGAGTCATCGAAGAACTGCTTCGCGTCACCCCCGCGGTATCGGTCATCGCCAACGGCCCTGAGTATGATCGCCTCGGGTTGCCGGTGCTGGCAGATCTGAACCCGAGCATCGGGCCGCTTGAAGCGATCCGGGTGGCGCTTGCGGGCAGTCTCGCGCCTAGAGTCCTGCTCGTCGCTTGCGATCTGCCTTTCGTGACTGCTGAGCTTCTCGAGTTCCTGCTCCATCGAGTTGAGGGCTACCAGGCCACAGTGCCCCTGAGCTCTGACGGGCGATTGGAGCCCCTCTGTGCGGTCTACTCGACGGAGGCTCTTGAACCTGTGACCGAGCTTATCAGAAGTGGGGAGCGCAAAGTGAGCCGGCTATTTGATCGCGTGCGGGCGCGCCTGATTCCCTTCGAGGATCTCAGCCAACTCGCCGGGGCTGAGCGCTTCTTCATAAACGTCAATACGCCCGACGACTACGCACAGTCTGGCGGAAATATGTCCTGACCAAGGGGCCCGGTCGCCCTGGTTTGTAATTTTTATCAGGATTTGAAAAAAAGTCTTGCATTTACCTCACTTGCTTGCATATACTATCGTCCGTTTCGGCTTCTGCGCCATAGACTCGGCGAAGGTGCCGGTCAAGGTAGGTGTCCAGGGTTTAGTTCGATGGATAGCCAGGAAGCCCCCTTTTGGCGGTGGAATCGCTAAGCAATACCTCTCACACAAGGTAAGAACATGTCGTTTTTCTGCCGATTGACTAGAAGACACTACTGGTGCACACCACACCGATCGGCCGCTGATAACAGATTGATTCAGGTCTGCTATGAGTGCGGCGCCGAACGTCTGGCGCGCGAGCTTAGCAACGAGATCTCCACCGAGTGGATCAAGCACTCGATTGCTTCCGCCAAGGCTGAGCTGGCGAACCTACCAATGAAGCATTCGACTGAACGCTCAGTGGCACACCCGACAAATCCCGAACCGGTAGCGGTTGGGCAACGTCACACCGGAAAGCTCTTTGTTGTTAAGTAGAATTATTACGGTCGTCTGATAGCTCCAACACTTGAGGAGCAAGGCTAGCCTGGAATGAAAGATCCCAACCTCCCGGTTGGGGGATTGCCCTGCGGCCGTACTGCTCCTTTGTATGGGATTGCCCTGGAAGATCCCTCCACCCCGGCAAGGCCTCACACTCGTGTCACCGTCACTCTTTAGCCGGTTTTCTTATCCCAAACTTCTCGAGTCTGTACTGAAGCGTCCGGAATGAAAGGCCCAGCAGCTTCGCCGCCCGAGTGATGTTCCAACTCGTTTGCTCCATCGCTTGCAGAATCAGCGATTTCTCGAGCTCCTCAAAGGCTATTCCCTCAGGAGGCAGCTTGAAGTTAAATGCGGACGCCGGCGCACCGTCATTCCGAATCTCGACCGGCAGATCTTCCACCGTGATCTCCCCGCCCTCGCACAGGAGTATCGCCCGCTCTATGGCCGATTCCAACTGGCGCACGTTGCCCGGCCACGCATAGTTCATTATCAGATTCCGGGCCGACGCTGTTAGTCCTCGGATGGGGCGGTTTGAACCCAGGCTGTGCTTGGCGATGAATGCGTCAACAAGCGGCGGTATGTCATCGCGCCTGTTTCGCAGCGGCGGGATCGTTATGGGTATGATGTTCAGGCGATAATACAGGTCTTCGCGAAAGCGACCGTCCTTCACCATCGCTTCCAGGTCGCGGTTGGTCGCCGCGATCACGCGCACGTCCACCTTCAGCGGCTTTGTTCCGCCGACTCGCATTATCTCTCTCTCTTGAAGCACGCGAAGAATCTTGGCCTGCATCGCCACGCCGAGGTCCCCTATTTCATCCAGGAAGAGCGTCCCGCGGTCTGCGATCTCGAACTGCCCCTTCTTCTGAACATGCGCGCCAGTAAACGATCCCTTCTCGTGGCCGAACAGTTCGGATTCCAGGAGATTCTCATTTATCGCGGCACAGTTGACCGCCTGAAAGATCTCGGCTGCGCGGGGGCTCGCCTTGTGAATCGCCCGGGCAACGCGCTCTTTCCCGACGCCGGAATCTCCGCGAATGAGCACCGTCGAAGACGAACCCGCGACTTTCAGGACCATCTTCTTCACTCGCTCCATCTCATCGGATCGGCCGATGATCTCGTCGTCGATGTGATTGAGGCGGCTGAGAGCATTCTCGACGACTTTGAGCAACTGATCTCGGTCGACGGGTTTCTCCAGGTATTCGAACGCGCCTCCGCGCAGAGCTTCCTTCACCGACTCAACGGACCCGTGCGCGGTCATCATCACGACAATGATCGACGGGTCGAGGCGCAGAAGCTCACTCAGAAGGGCCAGCCCATCCATGCCGGTCATCTTGTTATCTGTCAGCACCAGGTCGAAATCGTTTTCGCGAGCCAGCCGCAACGCCTGTTCTCCACTCTGGGCAGTCGTAACCGCAAAGCCCTCGCCCTCGAGGATCATTGTGTATATCTCGCGCTGGTTCTTTTCATCGTCCACAACCAGCACCTTGTTCCTAGTCATCCGCGTAACTCCGTGTTCGTTTCTCGTTTTTCGTTCCTCGTTTATCGTTGCTAGTCTTCGACCGCGGGTATCCTGAGCGAGAAAGTGGTGCCGCGATTGACCTCGCTGGTGACCTCGATCGATCCCTGATGCTCTTCCACTATCTTCTTTGTGACCGCGAGACCCAAACCGAAGCCTGACTGCTTTGTCGAAAAATATGGCTCGAAAATCTTGCTGATCGCCTCCTGGCTGATGCCCACCCCGTTATCACGAAGGTTGACTTCGACGAAGCCGTCCTGCCGGTGCACTTGCGCGATCAGACATCCTCCGCCTGGCATCGCCTGAAGGGCGTTGATGGTTATGTTGGACAGGCACGATTTCAGCCGTTCGCGATCGCCCAGAACCTCAACGGGTGATTCATCCTCTTCGACTTCAAGGGTGACGCTTTGGGCGTCCGCCTGCGGCCGAATCAGAGCCATGGTCTCCTTCACCAGCTCGCGGAGGTCGATAACGCGCACGGCTAACTGCGCCGGCCTGCCGTAGTTGAGCAGATCACTGACCAGGTGCTTGAGCCGCGCGATCTCGTCTTTCACCGACGAAAGAATGCGAGTGAACTGCAGCCGTTCAT
Organism: Blastocatellia bacterium; assembly: GCA_041483295.1. Taxonomy (GTDB): domain Bacteria; phylum Acidobacteriota; class Blastocatellia; order UBA7656; family UBA7656; genus DASYSA01. The sequence continues at coordinate 8,180 of JBGPFL010000037.1, forward strand.
TCGGGTCGGCGGGTGGGAACTTGGTGCTCACGTGGTCGATTGAAAGGTTTATGACGTTGAGCGGGTTGCGAATCTCGTGCGCGACCGCAGCCGTGAGCCTTCCGATGACCGCCGAGCGCTCGGAGTGATTGAGCTTCTCCTCCAACTGGCGTTTCGATTTGAGGCCGGCGATCATTTCGTTGAAGGTACTCGCCAACTGGCCAACCTCGTCTGCGCGCTTGATCTTGACTCGGAAGTCGAGCGAGCCAGCCGCGACCCGGCGTGCGGCGCTCGCCAGTTGCTTGATAGGCCGGGTGAACCGCCACCCGATCACCACTGCGATGGCGAGGGCCAAAAGCAACAAGCCGCTCGTCGCCCATAGCCTGTAATCCGACAGCTCGTGATTCTTTCTTTCAAGCGCAGCCTGGGAATCCTCGATCTTGTTCATGATCGCCTGCTGCTGCATCACGATGATGATCCAATGAAGCCCCTTATCTGTTTCGGTTGGGATGTTGTAGGCCTTGGTCTTACCGCCATGAATCTCGAGCGGCGTTTCAATCGGGACGGGATCAAAGTCCTGCCCTTCTCCGGCGCCCTCGGGCTGGGGCGGGACGTAAATGGTCTGGTTGACTAAGTCTCTTACATCGCTGTCAATCACAAGCCCCTTGGAGTCGGCGACGATTATGTTCTTAACCCGCTCCGGCAGCTCCACCTCCCCAGCGGCTACTTGATCGTAAAGATAGGTCTTGGTGCTCAGGTTCTTGATGGCCAGGCTTACGGCCTTGGAGAAATCACCGAAGCTGCGATTGAACGCTTCCTTGACCTCCTCGCTCTGCAAGGCCACTTCCTCGGCTGCACGCTTCTGCGCCCACTTATCCAGAATGAGGACCAGCACTATGGTGAGCAAAAGGAACGAAGTGAGCAGCAGCATCAATCGCGCCCTAAAAGTCATCAGGAACTTTATCTTGCCCGCCATCCGTGTCACCTTCGTTCGATGCCAGAGGGCCGATCCGTGTTGCGCCCGCCCTCTCTGCGTTGAACAAATGATAACACAAACGATTTCGGATACGGCTTGGGACGGATGGGATCGGGTGGATGGCCTCTCCGGGTCTCAGGGCTTTTCGGCCGCCTTCTTTCCTGCCAACCGGCCGGATGCGGGAAAACGCTGGGTGCCACCAAAAACAATCGAAGACACCAGCTCAAGAGCCTGATGCTCCTTTGTGCCTCGACGCCTTTAGCGGCAAGAGATCAGTCTTTCAGCATCCTGCCGGGCCAGACATCACGCGCAACGCATCAAGCTTTACGTTCGAGGAAGTCTATATAAGAGGCCCGCGGGTCAGGGCGCTCGGTGGGTTCAATCTGAGGTGGGACAACAGCCCGAGGAGCGCCAGTTTGCTGCTGCTCCTGCCGGTCGCCCGCGCGGCGAGTGGGATTGTAGCCGGCCGCAGTCGCTCGGACGGGTTCGACCTTCTCTTCGAGGTCGGGAAAGCTGCGCATCCAGAGACTGGGCTCTTGATTCAGCTCCCTTGACACACGTTCGCGCAGGCGACCCACGAATGTCCTGGCCCCCGCCGCATCGGCGTCAGCCAAAAGCGCCACGATGTCGTTGTGCGGGTTCGTGGATATCACGTCGCTATCTCTCACAAGCGCGCGCACCAGTTCCAGCAGCCGGATGGCAGTTTGGCCTCCGCCCGCAGTCATCTGGGGAACTCGGCAACCCACGACCGAGAAGGACATCCCGTTGTCGATCGCTGTCTTGACACCCTTTTCGACACGGGCCACAAAATCCGAATAGGCGATGAAGTAGTCCACCTCGGAGGCGGCGGGAGCAGATGCCGCCCTCGGTGGCGCACTTCGCCTCTCATCTCGCGGTGCGTCGCTCGAAGCCACGGGGAGCCTCAATTCACTCCGTCCCGATGTTACTATCCAGGAACTGATCCCGCGATGGCGGGCGATCAACTGCCGCGCCTTGTGTTTCAGCTCCCTTACACTGAAGGGTTTTGTCAAGTAGTAGTCTGCGCCAAGCTCAGTGGAGAGCAAACGGTCGCTCGCCCGGATGCGTGAGCCGGACACTATTATGATCGGCATATTGAGGCTCGATCGGATGTGCGCCAGTATCTTGAAGCCATCGATTATCGGGAGGTCCACATTGAGAACCACCAGGTCGGGCCTGAATGATATCAGCCTGGCGAGCCCGCTTATTCCGTCCCGGACGGTCTCGACGTTGTATTCGGAGAGCGCCTGAGCGCTGGATTCAGAGGAAGCAACGTCGTCATCGATGACCAGCACATTGAACTCTTTCGGGTTTACCGGCGGTGGTGGACTCGCGGACCGCGGCGCCGCCCAGCTTCGGGGCGTGCTTTCGCCAGGGCGGCCGGCCCCGACAGTCGTCTCCGGCGGCCGCAACAGGATTTCGACTGCCCGTGCAGCCAGATTGCTATCCTGCTTGGGTGAGAAACCGCGCTCCCCCGTCACCTGCGCAGCTTCGTCGGCTACAGTCCGGACTCTGAGCTCGAACTCATCCCCTTTCGACGTGTCCGGGATGGATTCTGCATCAATCCTGAGCTCGCGGGAGTCGTGCCCGGAGGGCGGCGCTTCGGTCGAGATTCTCTTCTCCGTTGCGCTCAGGCGCATGGATTCCGCCCTCTGCCTGGCGACGTCAAGCTCGAAGTACTCCACATCGAGCGCATCGAGATCGAGAGGAGACGGCGCACCCGCCAGATCGTCGAGCAGGTCTGAGAGCAGGTCTGAAGGTAGTTCGGCGAGAGGTTCCCGCTCCGGGATCGGACCGCTCGGTTCGAACTGCTGGTGACTTGCGCGACGGGCATCGCCGACTCCCCCGAAGAGATCCGGGATAGCGGTTTGGGCTCCTTCATTCTCCGGCGTTGCCCCCGGTTGCGGAGCGTCAGCCGTTCCTTGCAAGAGATCGAAAACATTCTCCCGGCTGGACCAGAGATCGGCCAGCGGTTCCATGTCTTCCAGCGTAGCGGTTGATTCTGCCTCTGGCTCGCCGCGAGGACCGGGATCGCCTGAGATCGACGAGGACCCTCCGGGTGAAGAGCCGCTGTGCAAGTCACGCCCGACAGAATCAGCTCCGGCAGCCTGTTGCGCGGACTCAGCAGTCATGGCGGTTGGTTCGCCTGTGTTGGCGCGCGCGAGCAAGAACACCCCGCGCGATGGATCTACCTCTATAGGCTGATCGGGTATGTCAGGGGATTTCTCGAACACAAAGAATCGCGTGGCGCGGTCATCAACCTCTTTCACTTCAAATCGAAACGACTCGGAGACCAGGGGCTGTAAGTTTCGGATCACTTCTTCATTCTCGCCGTTGGCAATCAGAGCCACCGTCGCGCCGAACGAGCTTGCCCAGGCCGCAAATTCCTGTACGCGTGATTCGAGGTTCCCCTCTTCTCCCACAACCAGGTTTGTGACAGGATCAAAGATCAACCGCTGCGGTTTGGTTTCACCCAGTAGCCATTCCAACTCCCGCAGTATCGGTGAGAGCGCGCGCAACCTGGCAATCTGCTGGATTATCTCGTTCGAATATTCGAGTATTACGAGGCGGCCGCTGTACACGTCTTCGAGGCAATCATATCCGAGCCGCGCAAACCTTCGAACCGCATCTTCGGGCGAGTAGCGAATGACGAGCGCGCCGTTTTCACCGCGCTTCAGTCCTTCGATAAGGAACTTGATTCCAAAAAGCGACTTTCCAGACGCGTCGCCGTGAACCAGATATAACTGGCCACTCTCAAGTCCACCGAGGAGCTTATCGACCGGTTCAATGCCGCTGCGAATCTGTTTCGGGGCCTTTGCTGACATCATCCAACTTCCCAAAGCTTACAACTGGGGGCTTCTCTTGGAGCAAGGTTGAACCTCAGATTAAGATTGAACCTCACTATCGTCAACACAAAACTGTCAAATACCATCTTCGCTTTGAAGATAACCCGAGGAGGCGCTCAGCGTAAAGCACGCACTCCCGGCACCTGGGGAGACCTCGCCCTGAGGTTCGCATAGGGGCCACCCTCTAAGGAAATGAGGAATGAGCTGCGGTTACCAGAGCCTTCGGCGACTATCGCCGGCAGCAGCGGCCCCCATCAGGCATTGCCGGCCTTAAGGAGCGACGAGGGACAGAGTCTTTCGACGACGCAGTCGCCACACTGCGGCGCACGAGCTTTGCAGACTTTTCGGCCGTGATAGATCAGCAAGTGTGAGAAATCAATCCACTCCTTCCTCGGCACGACTTCCATCAGGTCGCGCTCGATCTTTTCAGGCTGCTTGTTGTCGGTGATCCCAAGCCGCTGCGACAGCCGCCCGACGTGTGTATCGACAACAACACCGGCGGCTATGCCGAATGCGTTGCCGAGCACAACATTAGCGGTCTTGCGCGCCACTCCGGGAAGCGAGAGCAGTTCTTCCAACGTGTTTGGCACCCGCCCGCCATACTGCTCGTTGATCAACTTGCAAGCCCCCTGGAGCGATTTCGCCTTGTTGCGAAAGAATCCCGTCGAACGGATGTCGGCCTCCAGCTCGAGGCGCGGCACATTCACGTAGTCCTCGAGGCGCCGATACTTTCGAAAGAGATCAGCCGTCACGATGTTGACGCGTACGTCTGTGCACTGGGCCGATAGGATCGTCGCCAGGAGGAGTTCAAGGGGATTCGAATGATTGAGGCTGCATTTCGCATCAGGATACTCTTTCTTGAGCAGGCGGATGATCTTGAGGACTCTCTTCTTCTCTTCAGAAGCTGCCACATTTACCTCTAAGTTCGTTTCTCGTTTCTCGTTTCTCGTTTTGGTTCTTTAGCCCTGGTTCTAAACCAGGATCAAGACGAGAGACCAACAACAAACGCAATACGAGAAACGAGAAACGAG
>JBGPFL010000038.1:0-13000 GCA_041483295.1 Blastocatellia bacterium
GATAGTGGTTCCATTCAATCTCCTTACTGAATGAATTATTCGCCGGCGACATAGTCAGGAATGTGATGAATCCAAAGATAGGCGTCCTCGGCATCCTGAAGAGCGGACGGCGACATATCAACGCGATATGCCATGCTTCCGCCGAAGCTCCTCTAATGCCTCTCTTGCCGGCCGCCCCTCGCCTCGTTCAAATTCTCCGATGCCCTGCGTGAGAGCGACGACGGCTTCAGCTCGTTCAACCCGTTCGAGCATCTGCTGGTAAGCCTTCGCGTCTTGCACAACGATCTCGGCCCTTCCGTTCACCGTCAGCACGACGGGCCCTTTGCTCCGCTTCATTTTCTTTAGGTATTTCGCGGTGTTACGTTTGAAATCCGTCAGAGACTGTATGTCGTCAAAGTTAATCATACCAACCCCCCGGGCACACAATTGGAGGCTAATTCAGTGCGGTTGGTTTCGCAAGCCGTTCCCCTGTAGAACCGTTGGCATACTCACTCGGCTGATGAGTGTGAGAACCAACCCTTGCGATCTTTGGTTCGTGCTTCCGCATAATGACGGTTCCGTTATGAACCGGCGCTGCACCAGCAAACAGGGCCAGTATCTGGCGTTCAACTACGCTCCCTTTGACATGCGCTGCCGGCACCCTCGTTAAAGAGAGTCTCGAAAACTCAGATCCGGACGGGCCAGTCGCGGAAGTGTGGCGCATGGGATCGCCGGCTCCACCCGCGGCACTAAATTCTCATAACACTAGCTTCGAACCATTCGGTAGAGGGAAAATTGCACAATGGATCATCAGCAAGTCACCATCGATGGCAATGAAGCCGCCGCCTTCATCGCTTACAAAACCAATGAAGTCATAGCTATTTACCCGATCACTCCGTCTTCGCCGATGGGCGAACTTGCCGATGAGTGGACTGCCGGCAAGCGGAAGAACATATGGGGAATGACACCCATAGTGCGCGAAATGCAATCGGAAGCGGGAGCAGCAGGAGCCGTCCACGGCGCTCTTCAAGTCGGGTCGCTCACGACTACCTTTACTGCCAGCCAGGGCCTCCTGCTCATGATCCCCAATATGTTCAAAATTGCGGGCGAACTTACCAGTACCGTCTTTCACATAGCGGCGCGATCGGTAGCTACACATGCGCTATCGATCTTTGGCGATCACAGCGACGTGATGGCCGCGCGTTCGACCGGCTGGGCGATGCTGTTCGCCAACTCGGTGCAGGAAGTGATGGACTTCGCGCTGATCGCCCAGGCCAGCACGCTTCGCTCGCGAGTTCCGTTTCTCCACGTCTTCGATGGCTTTCGCACTTCTCACGAAGTCATGAAGATTGAAACGCTGAGAGATGACGACATACGCGAGATGATCGATGCTGAACGCGTGCGGGCGCACCGGGCCCGTGCCCTCACGCCGGACCGTCCAGTGATGCGAGGGACTGCACAAAACCCCGACGTGTTTTTTCAGTCGCGCGAAGCAGCAAACCGTTACTACCTCGAGACGCCTTCGATTGTTCAATCCGAGATGGACAGGTTCGCAGATCTGACGGGGCGACGGTATCACCTGTTCGACTACTTCGGGGCCGCCGACGCCGAGCGTGTAATTGTAGCGATGGGCTCGGGCTGCCAGACGGCCGAAGAAACGGTGGCCGCTCTGGTTGCGCTAGGCGAGAAGGTTGGACTGCTGAAGGTGAGGTTGTACCGTCCGTTTTCTGTTGAACTCTTCCTCTCGGCTCTTCCTCTGACGGCGCAGTCAATCGCGGTTCTTGATAGGACTAAGGAGCCCGGTAGCGCCGGCGAGCCGCTCTATCAGGACGTAGTGACCGCTATCAGCGAAAGTTTGATGAACGGGTCGTCAAGGTTCGAGCGTCTGCCCCGAGTAATCGGAGGGCGATACGGGCTGGCTTCCAAGGAGTTCACCCCCGCAATGGTGAAAGGCGTGCTCGACGAGTTGAAGCGGCCAGCTCCGAAAAATCACTTCAGCGTAGGCATCGTCGATGACGTTACGTTCAACAGCGTCGATTATGACCCCTCTTTCAACACAGAACCGCCCGATCAGGTGCGAGCCGTCTTCTGGGGACTTGGCTCGGATGGGACTGTGAGCGCAAACAAGAATTCGATCAAGATCATTGGTGAACAGACGCCCAACTACGCGCAGGGTTACTTCGTCTATGATTCGAAGAAGGCCGGAGCGGTCACCGTATCGCACCTGCGATTCGGCCCGCGCCCGATTCGGAGCGCATATCTTATCCAGAAGGCCAACTTCATCGCGGTCCATCAGTTCAATTTCCTCGAGCGCTACGACGTACTCAGCTGTGCCGAAGAAGGCGCGACGGTGCTGTTAAACGCGCCCCACCCGCCGGAAGAGATCTGGGACCATCTGCCGCGCTCGATTCAGGAGCAGGTCATCCAGAAGAGACTGAGAGTCTACGTGATTGACGCCTATGGGGTCGCGAAGCAGGCTGCCCTTGGCGCCCGCATCAACACGATAATGCAAACCTGCTTCTTTGCTATCAGCGGCGTGCTGCCCTACGACCAGGCGATCGGGAAGATCAAACAGGCAATCGAGAAGTCCTATGGCAAGCGAGGCGAGGCCGTTGTTCGCCAGAACTGCGCAGCGGTGGACGCGGCGCTTGCGCATCTGCGGGAGGTCGACGTTCCCAGCATAGCGACTAGCGCGTTTGACCGGCCGCCAATAACGCCCGCCAGCGCGCCTGAGCACGTGCGAAAAGTCACCGGCGAGATCATTGCCGGCCGAGGAGACCTCTTACCGGTGAGCGCATTCGAGGCCGATGGCACTTATCCGGTTGGAACGGCTGCGTGGGAGAAGCGCAATATCGCTCAAGAGGTGCCGGTCTGGGAGCCTGATCTGTGCATTCAATGCGGCAAGTGTGTAATGGTATGCCCTCACTCGACGATCCGCGCCAAGGTCTACGATAGGGGCTCGCTCGCCGCCGCGCCTGAAGGCTTCAGGCACATGCCTGCGAGGTGGCGGGAGTTGACCGACCAGCTCTACACGATTCAGGTCGCAGTGGAGGACTGCACCGGCTGCAGGTTGTGCGTTGAAGTTTGCCCAGCCAAGGACAAGAGTCAGGTCTCACGCAAGGCACTCAATATGCACGCGCAGCTTCCGATCCGCGATCTCGAGCGCGCAAACTGGGGCTTTTTCCTCAAGCTGCCGGACGTCAGCAGGACGGACGGGCTTCGCTTCAACACGATCAAGAACGTCCAGCTTCTCGAGCCGCTGTTCGAGTTCTCGGGCGCCTGCGCCGGCTGCGGCGAGACGCCATACATCAGGCTGGTCACTCAGCTCTTCGGGGATCGCGCGATCATTGCCAACGCGACCGGATGCTCCAGCATTTACGGCGGAAATCTGCCGACTACGCCATACACAACCGATCGCGAAGGCCGTGGGCCTGCGTGGAGTAACTCGCTGTTCGAGGACAATGCGGAATTCGGTCTGGGCATGCGGATGTCGGTAGATCACCAGCGAGAGTACGCGAAGAAGCTGGTTGAGCGGATGCGTGCCGACATCGGAGGTGCGCTGGCTGCGTGCCTTCTGGAGACCGACCAGTCTACAGAACAGGGCCTCAGTGCTCTGCGCCAGTGTGTTGCCGCGCTCAAGGCGAAGCTACGTGATCGATGGGACCCTGACACCCGCGATCTGCTGGCGGTGTGCGATTCGCTGGTCCGAAGAACGGTGTGGATAATCGGCGGCGATGGCTGGGCCTACGACATTGGCTATGGCGGATTGGACCACGTGCTTGCCAGCGGTCAGAACGTGAATGTGTTGGTCCTGGACACCGAGGTCTATTCGAACACCGGGGGGCAGGCTTCCAAGGCCACGCCTCTGGGCGCGGTGGCGAAGTTTGCAGCCGGGGGAAAGACGAGTGCCAAGAAAGACCTCGGGCTGATGACAATGCGCTACGGAAACGTATATGTGGCCGAAGTCGCGATGGGCGCCGACGATTCACAGACGCTGAGATCTCTAATCGAAGCTGAAGCTCACCCGGGACCATCGCTGATCATCGCCTACAGCCACTGCATCGCGCACGGAATCGACATGGCAAAGGGCATGCATCAGCAGAAGCTTGCCGTTGAATCAGGCTACTGGCCGCTGTATCGGTATGATCCAGCGCTTGCGGCAGAAGGCAAGAACCCGTTCCAGCTGGACTCACACGACCCGAAGATCCCATTGAAGGACTACATCTACACCGAGGGCCGCTACCGCATACTGCAGCAGAGCAACGCCGAGGCGGCGAAGGAGCTGCTTGCGCGGGCGCAGGCTGCAGTTGATGAGCGCTGGCTGCACTACAGGCAGCTTGCTGCTCTGTAGCCAGACAGAAGCCTGCTCTTCGGGCATTGCGAAGAAGATCGAAGACTTGAATCAAGATTTCGGGAGGAACAAATGATGGACCTCACGACCGAATACCTGGGGCTGAGGCTAACGAACCCGATCGTAGCGTCCTCGTCGCCGTTATCGCACTCGGTTGACGGAATCAAACGGCTCGAGGATGCAGGGGCGGCCGCCGTCGTGATGTATTCGCTATTCGAGGAGCAGATCACCGTCGAGAGCTACTACCTCGATTATTACCTGAGTCACGGCACCGACAGCTTTCCGGAGGCGCTCAGCTACTTCCCGGAAATGGCCACCTACAACGTTGGACCCGACGATTACTTGAATCTGATTCATCACGCCAAGGAGTCGGTAGAAATCCCGATCATCGGCAGTCTGAACGGGATCTCGACCGGCGGCTGGATCGACTACGCTTCCCGGATCGAAGGAGCGGGTGCCGACGCGCTGGAGCTCAATGTCTACTACATCCCAACCAGCATCTTCATGAGCGGCGCGGAGGTCGAGTACATCTACACCGACATACTGCGCCAGGTGAAGCAGACGGTTTCGATACCGGTAGCGATGAAATTGAGCCCGTACTTCAGCTCGACCGCGCACATGGCAAACCGGCTGTGGGAGGAGGGCGCTGACGGCCTGGTGTTGTTCAATCGCTTTTACCAGCCGGACTTCGACCTGGAGAAGCTCGAGGTGGCGCCCAGGCTGGTGCTAAGCGACTCGGAAGAACTCCGGCTGCCGCTGCGCTGGGTGGCAATCCTGTTCGGCCATCTCCAGCTCGACTTTGCGATAACCAGCGGCGTGCACACCTATAGAGACGTGCTCAAGTCTTTGATGGCTGGCGCGAATGTGGCAATGATGGCGTCCGAACTACTTCAGAACGGACTGGGCCGAATCTCTCAGATTCTGGGCGAGATGAAGCAATGGCTCGAGGAGCACGAATACGCTTCCGTGCGACAAATGATCGGAAGCATGAGCCAGAGTCACGTTCCCGAGCCGGCCGCGTTTGAGCGAGCGAACTATATGAAGACGCTCGCATCCTATCGCTCGACGAGAGCTCACGGCGGACGGGTCGGTTAAGTCTGGTGTTGGGCAGCGAGTCCCTGTAGCGAAGGCACAGCGCGACGTGATGGCGGTCACTGCAATTCGGACCAGGGCGGCCGATCATGAAGCCGATAACCTGACGGAAGGCGATTGAGCGCAGATTGGAGGTATGTATGAGATACCATTTAGGAGCTGTTTTGATTGCGGGTGCTCTGATCGTTGCAACCGCCGAACTTCCACTCAATGCTGTTGCCAACAGCTCACAGATTGAACGAGCAGTGGTCACAGTGGACGAGCCGGTCAGATTGTTGGGCGTGGTTCTTCACGGGCGATATCTGTTCTTACATCACGACGGAATGATGGAGCACGGCCGGCCCTGTATGTTCGTCTACACACTCGACTCGCCAAATGAGGGAACACGTGTCCTGGCGTTCCACTGCAAGCCGATAGTCAGGCCGAGATCGTTGGAGTTCAAGCTCGTTATGAGGAACGTTCCGGGCGATCTGCCCGAGGCGATCGAAGTGCAGTTCGCCGGAACAGCCGAGGGGCATCAGGTGCCCGACTACGAACCAGCCGAGTCCTGAAGACGTGTTGGACTTGCGAGGCCAGGCACGCAATTCGTGCAAATTCTGCTGTCAGGCTACTCGACCCTCCTATTGGATTCCTCGGATTTCTCGCCGACGTGACAGTCATCACTCCAGTGGGTGACCCTTGTCATAGTCCGTTACCGCCCGATCATCCTACAGTGTTAGACGTAGACCAGAACGAGGTCTGCGATGAAACGGTTCGATGATTTCGCTTGTGATGTCGAAAGAGCCGCTGCTTCGAGCAAAGGAGGCGTTGGTCATGTCAAAAGAACTGCTGGTTAAACCAAAGGACGATCGTGACATCCTCGAGCTGTTGGAGGCCGAGCTGGATTTTGTGGAGAAGGGTGGCTATGGGCGTTCGGTGAGAACCCCGTCGCTTCCAACCTCGCTCTTCCAGGACTCGCCGAGCTGCTTCTGTTTTCCGTTTCACGATCATAACGACACCTGTGTGTTGATGCAGTTCGTACCTTCCGAGCGCCGCAGCGAGGGCTTGCCCTGTCATCACATACCGCTCAACGAAGCGGGTGACACCGTGGCGCTGCTCGAGCGTACGGGCGATCAGGAAGAGATCGAAGATGTCGTGAAGAATTGGCTCAGAGAGAAGATCGCAGAGATTCAGTGGGGAAGGCGCGGAAACGGGCTTTAGGATAGCTTGACCAAAGACGTGCGACTCGTGCCGGAGCAACCTGAGGCAAACCTGATCGAGCGGCCTCGGGGTGTCCATAGCGGAGATTCTCGCGAATCGTGTCGGGCAGGTTGGGAGAGACGCTAGCAAGCCTGCCTCGAAGGAGATGAGCAAAGGAGGTGGCTACTATGTCTGGCCTGGTCTATTTCATCCTCGCCCTCACTGTGTTCTGTCTGGTTTATTATGTAATACCGCCTGCAGTAGACGCGTATGTGAAGTTCCGGGGCAAGCGCCTGATCACCTGCCCCGAAACGCGAACACCCGTCGGCGTAGAGGTTGACGTAAAGCATGCGGCCTCCACTGCGGTGTTCTCGCGACGACCTGAGCTACGCCTGAGCAGTTGTTCGCGGTGGCCTGAGCGCCAGGATTGCGGACAGGATTGCCTGCTGCAAGTCAGAATGGCGCCTGCGGACTGCCTGATTCGAACGATACTCTCGGGCTGGTACCAGGGCAAAAGGTGTGTGTTTTGTGGCCGCTCATTCGCCGAGGTCCACTTGTTCGATCACAAGCCTGCGCTTCTGAGCCCCGAGAACGTCACGGTAGAGTGGGAAGAGGTAAGTCCTGAGAGACTGCCTGACGTGCTTGCAACTCACAAGCCTGTGTGCTGGAACTGCCACATCTCCGAGACATTTCGCAGAGAGTTTTCTGATGTTGTGGTTGATCGATCCTACACCGCCAGCGCCGGAACGGGACCCAGGCCGCGGGCGTAGTCAGTCTGGCCGTGGTCCCGGGGTGACGGCCAGAGGGTGCGCAGGCGACGCTGCGGTCGTTCACGACTGAGATGCTCCAGCTCGCCTATAGAGCAGGTAGCGTTGGGGACCACATACTTTCTGCGATTCGTCGCTCGAGTTTTCTCTGGACCAGTTGGTTCAGAGAGCCCCATCCGTTGAGCCTCCAATCCTACTGCGAGAGCAACGGTCTGCGGCAGCTTGCGTTACTCTCCAGTGGCGGATAGACGGTCTGCGTGAGGTGACTCCGGTCACTGCGATGCGTGACCTCGGTCGTAGAGTTCGACACGTTCATCCCCATAACATGCCATCGACGAACAAGGAGTATAAGGAATGCGAATCAACCCGCCGGATGCATGGTCGGCAACGGTCAGATTCCGGCGGGTTTCGGCTGGCAGGCATAGCGATGATAGCGATGATAAAGGAGGAACAGAAAATGCAAACCGGAACGGCACTGGCTCCTCGAAGGAGCTTCCGCAATCTTGTGAAGGACCCGTTCGAGTTTTGGCCCCGGTTCAATCGCATGTTTGAAGGGCTGGGCGCGGTTTCACCTTTCACTGAAGAGAACGCGCTGGTAGCGTGGACTCCGCCCTGCGACATCTACGAGACTGACAAGGCGATCGTGCTCAAAGTAGAGCTGCCAGGAATCAACAAGGAGGATGTCTCCGTCAGCATCGACAACAACCTGCTGACGATTCACGGCGAGAGGAAGTTTCAGGAAGAGACGAAGCGCGAGAACTACTATCGCGTCGAACGCAACTACGGCGAGTTCTTCCGTAGCTTTACATTGCCCAACTACATCGAGCCCGCGAAGATCCTCGCGGAGTTCAAGGAGGGTTTGCTCGAGGTGAACCTGCCGAAGCGAGAGGAAGCCAAGCCGAAGCAGGTCGAGATCAAGGTGCAGTAGGCTTCCATTCCAGCCCGGAACTCGGCTCAATGACTTTAGGCCGAGCCTGAATCAGCAGCCGCTGTGTTCTCAGGTCACTGCGGCTGCTTCTTTTTCCCCTGGGTACACACGCTTCCAGCGTGCGACCACGCAATGCCAGTCCTGGAGCATATTCTGCCTCTTCAGGTCGGAGGCAGCGGGTGACACCTTTATTGTCATTGTGACGGCGGTCACGTCGATGCGTAAGCGGTATCATAGCCGCATCCAGCCCTTCCTTCTATAGTAGGCAGCGTAGGTCAACAAACCAACAAACGGGCCTGCAAATTCACTTTTTGAAAGCATGGCCGGCAGGCGGCCAAGGAGGTTTGATCATGAAAAGGCTGGTCTTAGCAGTCGCGGTTCTTGGCGCGCTTGCGTTCAGCAGCGGGCCACTTTTGAAGGGGAGTAGGGTTCAGGCGGCTACCAACGAGAGGGCCGTCGTGGAGTTCACGCAGACGGTTAAGCTCTTGAACGTGTTTCTGAGAGGCGAGTACCTGATTATTCATGATGATTCGAAAATGGCGCAGGGCGAGCCCTGCCTCTACGTCTACAGCAACGAAGACCCTGACAAGCTGATCATAGCGTTCCACTGCAAGCAAGTAGCGCGAGATAAGGCGGACCACTTCACAATAAGGGCTTCTCGAAGGGCCTGGTTTGATTTGCCCGAAGTGCTCGAGATCCAGTTTGCCGGCGCTACCACGGCGCATCGGGTCCCGTAACTCGTAATGAAAATAGTGCGGGCCCTGAGTGGTATCGTTGACTCATTTGCCGGCCTATCATTGAACAAGGCCGCACCAGGTAAATCGGCCGTCGTAAGAAAGAGAGTGGTCGCCTGAGGCGGCCGGGAAGAGGGTAATCATGAAACGAGTCATCCTGTTATTGATAATCAGTCTGCCGATGCTCTTAGGGTTCACCCTCGCGCAGCGCCACACCGACTCGGCGACGAAGCAGGGCGCCGTCGTCGAATTTACCGACAAGACGAAAGTGGGAGAAGAGATTCTCTTTGGAAAATACTACTTCGAGCATGATGACAGTCGGATGGCACGCGGGGAACCCTGCATGTACGTTTTTAGCTATGAGGGGGACAAACCAGGCAAGCTGATAGTGTCATTCCATTGCACGCCGGTACAACGGCCCAAGGCCAGAGCCGTCATCGTGAGCCTCGCGATGACCAGTTCGCCCGATGTGTTCCTGCTTAAGGAGATTCAATTTGAGGGGAGCACGAAGGGGCATTTGGTGCCTGGAAGTTAGAGCCAAGATGCAAAGGACTCTGTGAGCTTGAACGCTTGCAGAGGCCGTCGTCGAAGAGTGGAGTATTTGCCTTTGCGCTTGCGCTGAAAAACAGCGTCGCAGCGACCGACACCCAGGGTCTCAACCAGCCCGACACTTAGGGACCCTGGGTGATCGGTCGCACTGTTGCAGCGGCTGGCGTGCAATCGCTTTCACCATCGGCAGCGTTGTAGTGGAGCAGCCATGCAGACTACCGAGCTAGTACGAGAGTGGGATTCAGACGCGTTTCACCGCCGCGTGATGGAGCTCGAATCCCAGGGATACACCTCACGAAAAGGTACGTATCAGATCAGCGCCGAGATGAATCCCGAGACCGGCGTGATTGTTCACCTCCACGCCATAGAAATGATCAAGGAAGATGGCGTCTCAACCTAACGCCGCCTGCCGAGTCGGCGCGTCAAAGGATTTTTCTACAAGCGTCAAGAGTCGTAACAAATGGGGTTTACTTCTGGCGCACTCCGAACTAAGCTAGCCGAATCGAGGACCTGGTAGCGAAAGGAGCGCAGCCGATGAAACGCCTCTGTGTCTTTGGCCTGACGTTGCTCCTGGCAGGGCTATTCCTGGTGGTCGGGAAAGCCGATAGCAAACGCACTGAGGGAGTCACGTTCAACAGGGATGTGGCGCCGATCGTGTTTCAGAACTGTGCCGGCTGTCATAGGCCAGGCCAAGTCGCGCCGATGTCTCTCCTCAGCTACAAAGAAGTGCGGCCGTGGGCCAAGTCGATTCGGGAGAAGGTCGTCAGGCGCGAGATGCCGCCCTGGCTTGCGGACCCGCGTCATGGCGAGTTTCTAAATGATTGCCGCCTCTCACAGAAGGATATTGACACAATCGTGGCTTGGGCCGATGGCGGGGCTAAGGAGGGGGATCCCAGGGATCTGCCGCAGGCGCCCAAATTCCGGGACGGATGGACGATCGGACAGCCGGACGTTGTTTTCTCCATGACCCAGGATTATAGCGTTCCCCCGGAAGGGGAGGTGCCCTACAAGTACTTTGCGGTTCCGACGAACTTCACCGAGGATAAGTACGTCCAGCTCGGCGAGATCAGGCGCGGCGAGCCGAGCGTAGTGCATCACGTGATCGTCAGTGTCCGCGAGCCCGGCCAGGGAGCCCTGCCTCCGGCGGGCGAGATCCGCACCGGGATCCAGTCCGTCAACCCGGAAGACGCCCAGGATCCGCAGCGTGTGCAGCAGGAGACGCAGCGCGGCAACAACCCCGACGGTGCGCTGATCGTCTGGGCGCCGGGGATGAGCCCGCTGCTACTCAAGCCCGGACGGGCGAAGCTGGTTAAGAAAGGCTCCGTTCTGATCTTCCAGATGCACTACACGACCAACGGGGTGGCGGCGAAGGACCGAACGAGCGTAGGCCTGATCTTCGCGAAAGGACCAGTCGAGAAGCGTGTCATCACTAAGCCTGTCTTGACGGATGTGCGCAAACTCATCATACCGGCTGGTGATCCCAGCTTCGAGTCGCACTCGTCCTTCACCTTCCCAGAGGACATCCACATCGTGAGCTTCATGCCGCACATGCACGTCCGGGGCAAGGACTTCGAGTACAGGTTGGTCTATCCTGACGGAACGTCGAAGATATTGCTCAAAGTCCCGCGGTATGACTTCAACTGGCAGCTCGTCTACTTCTTGAAGGAACCGGTGTCGGCGCCGAAGGGCAGCAGGCTGGAGTGTTTGGCGCACCACGACAACTCAACCAGGAATAGATACAACCCGGACCCTACGAAGGAGGTCCGATGGGGCGACCAGACCTGGGAGGAGATGATGATCGGCTGGCTCGATTACACGCTTGACGGTCAGGACCTGCGGCAAACAACCGCCCAGCTCAAGTAACGAAATCCCTAAAGGCAACAACCTGCTGCCGCGGATGAGGTTCGCCAACCTGCGGCGTTTCACGCAGTGAGTGGGGAACTTTGCGCCCAAGAGACCCCACTCGGGCCCAAACACGACACTTATGACTCACAAGCTCGGGGCACATCTCTTGCTACACCGAGAGTTGTCACAACGACGTGTGAGCTGGAGCACCGAACCGCGAGGGATGGCTCAGACTCCAGATGGTGACGGGGAGGTCCTTATGCGCTCGCCTTACGGCCTGGAGCTAGTGGAGAATTGCGCGGAATGCAGGCTTCGGTGCGAGGGCTTTTTCTGTGATCTTCCGGCGGACGTTCTGCAGCAGTTCGAATCTCTCAAGTATGCGACGGTGTTCCCGGAGGGCGCGCTGCTGTTCGTGGAAGGCCAGTCGCCCCGCGGCATTTTTATGCTCTGCAGCGGAAGAGCCAAACTTTCGGCCGGCTCGGCAAGCGGCAAGACGATCATCACTCACATCGCCGAGGCGGGAGAGGTCCTCGGCCTGAGCGCTGTAGTCTCAGGCGTCCCCTATGAAGTCACCGCCGAAACGCTCGACTCCTGCCAGGTCAATTTCATTAAGCGCGCAGATTTCCTGCGATTCTTAACTGAACAAAGCGCGGCCTCCCTAAGAGTCGCGCAGCATTTGAGCAACGCTTATCGGTTCGCAAGCGAACAGGTCCGCTCGCTCGGGCTTTCCGAATCGACTGCCGAGAAACTAGCTCATCTCATCCTCGGCTGGTGCGAGCGTCAGGGGAAACAGACCGACCGGGGGATCAATCTGAAGCTGACGCTGACTCACGAAGAGATCGCCCAGCTAATCGGCGCATCGCGTGAAACGGTGACGCGATTGCTTGGCGACCTGAAGAACCGGCAGCTCATTCACCTCAAGGGCTCGACCCTTGTTGTACGTGACAGAGTCGCACTCGAAGCAATGGCCGGCTCGTTTCGAGTTACCTGAGCCGGTCGCGCGGCGCCTTCGACCGGGCGCTTAAGGCAGCGCCTGGGGCCGGCACATTTCAAAAACCGCGCACAGGCCGTGATCCTCGTCACCGCTGGCGGTGATACCTGTTATAGCCTTACTCACCCAAAATACAACACAATCCCAGTCAGGCAGTGCAAAGCTGTGTGAGCGTGTCCAGCACCGGAAGTTGAGGGAGATTAGAGGGAGGAAACCGAACGTGTACGCCGTCGGCAAGCATCACGTTGAAGCCATGCAAGGAGCGCTCGAGAGGACCCCAACCGGCGCTCAGTCCGAAGAGATCTCCGCCGCTTTGATTACGGCTGCGATGATCGGTGACACGCTGGCAGCGGGGGAGCTGCTGGATCGGGGCGCGCAGGTAGACTCGAGCGATCACAACGGGCGCACGCCTCTGATCGAAGCAGCTTTCGGTGGGCATCGGGAGACAGTGGCGCTGTTGCTCGAGCGCGGAGCCGTTGTGAATGCAAGAGACGCCGACGGCTGGACCGCGCTGATGGAAGCCGCATCGAAGGGCCGCACTGAGATGGTCCGGTTGCTGCTGAGCTACGACGCCGACGCAACGGC
>JBGPFL010000039.1:0-12951 GCA_041483295.1 Blastocatellia bacterium
ACCGGCACCGCCGTGGCCCATCCACCGCCGGACTGGCCTCGCTTGCGCGCGACCTTATCTTCGTACATTCGCTGGTCCGCCACTTCCATCAACTCGTCGATCGCGACGCCGTCCTCGCCGTAGGTGGCGTAGCCGATCGAGATGCCGACGCGCGCTACGCGGCCAGGCCGGACTTCGTGCGCGAACGTATCTACGGCGGTCTGTAGCCGCGTTCTGAGATCCTGCACGACGTCACCGGTGGCCCGGTGCAGCACGGCTACGAATTCGTCGCCGGCATAGCGAATAAGAGTGTCGCCGGTCCGCAACTGGCCCCGCGCGATATGTGCGACGTGTCGAAGGATCTCATCTCCGACGTGGTGGCCATAGGTGTCGTTGATCTTCTTGAAGCCGTCCAGGTCCATCATCATCAACACGAGCGCATATCCGTGGCGCTCCGCCCGGCTTCGCTCCTGATCGAAGAAGCTGTACATATAGCGCGAGTTCGGGAGACCGGTCAGGTTGTCGGTCAGTGCGGATTCCTGGGTACGCTCGAACACCAGGGCGTTCTGCACCGCCGACGCCGCATGCGACGAGATCGTCTCAAGCAATCTCACTTCGTCGGCCGAGTAGCCACAATCTTCTTCCGAGTACAGGGCGAGAGTACCGACCAGGGTGCTCTCCTGAAGCAGCGGGAATATCGCGGTTGAGCGGTAGGCCGTAACCTTCTGCCCAAGAGTGCGCTCGAGATCTGCCAGCGGGCTTCCGCCTATGAGCACTTGCTTGTGCTCTGCAACCCACCCCGCTCCGCCATCGCCCACCATCATCTCCAGACCTTTGATCGCCTCGGCGTGCTTTCCGATCGCGTAGGCTGCGCGCAACCGGTTCCCTTCGGCAAGATAGATGACCAGCGTAGTGAAGTTGGCGATGTTCTCTAACTTCGTCGCCACGATGGGCAGAACCTCCGAGAGCTTCAGCGTCGAGCCCAGAGTCTGGGAGATTTCATACAGCGAGAGTACTTCCCTTTGCGCAGCCGAAATGTCGCGCAGCGCTTTCTCGGTGCGGGTTCCCGCGCTCAGCCCGATGCCGGCTTCCACCATGTTGGCCGTCCCGACGGTGAGCGGCTCGACTCCCACCAGCGACGTGGGACGCAAGGTGAGCACGGGTAAGCCGACTTCCAGTTCGTCGACCACTTCGAGAAACTTTGCCAGGACTACCGGATCGAAGGTCCGCCCAGACTCGCGGCGCATGAGATCGAGAGCCTGTTCGCGAGTAAACTGCGCGCGATAGGGTCGGCTTGAAGTTAGCGCGTCATAGCAGTCCACCGTGGTGAGAATCCTCGCCCCAAACGGGATCTCTTCGCCCTTAAGCCCGCTGGGATAGCCGGTCCCGTCGAACCTTTCGTGATGGTGCTTGACTATTGGAACAACCTCGTAGGGAAACTCGACGTTGCTCAGGATGTCGGCCGCGACCACGGGATGGATCATCACCTTCGAGTATTCGGCCGAGCTGAGTCTGCCCGGTTTGCTGAGAATGTGTTCCGGCACTGCCAGTTTACCAATGTCGTGAAGCAGCGCAGCGGCCTTGAGCCCTTCCATCTGGTCTTCGGGATAGCGAACTGCTCGCGCCAGACCTTCAGCCAGCACGCGCACTCGCTGGATGTGGCCTCGAGTCATCGGGTCCTTCGCATCGATCGCCAGGGTGAGCGATTCGATGGTTGCCAGGTGCAGCTTGCTGAGCGTCTCAATGTGCTTGTTCGACGCTTCCACTTTGCCGAAATAGGTCTTGTAAGTGATGTAAGTCAGGGAAAGAATCGGGAGCGCGATGACGAACGAGTAGAAGCCAAACAACGTTATGGCCTTCGCGATCACACAGGCCGCCAGCATACCGACAAAGAACGTCGAGGAGGTCCATATGTAGCTGTCGGTCCAGGTCTTGATAATGCTGGTCCGGCGCTGCAACGCGAAGGTCGTCGCCACTATCGCTGTGTTGACCAGATAGTTCACCAGGGCAATTATTCCGGCGGCGAGCGCAAACTGGTGGAGGCGTTCGCGGCTATAGACCAGTTGGTCGAGCGGTCCAAACGCTAGTGTCGCCAGCAGCGATCCGCTGAGTATTGCCAGGTTCAACGCAGCGATGTTGGTGCCGACCGTTGAAATGCGCTTGGACCCACGGGGTGACTTCGCCAGCGTATCAACGGTTGCAAGAATCGTGGCGGCCCACGGCCCGAGCAGCAGCGCTCCAACAAAAATAAAAGTATCGCCGAGAGTGACTTTGCTGCTTACGCCGGGTATGGATACCTCTGCACGGTATGCCGACAGCGACATCGCGACAAGGCACATCATCCAGTCCAACCGGACAGGGTCCAAGTACAGACGATAGATCGAGTAGCCTACGGCCATAAGGCCTGCCACCGATACTATTCTCGTAAATATCTTGGCTAACTGGTTGGTCTCTGTCCGCAACGAAGTCTCCTCAATCTCAAGTAAAGAATGAATGCGGAGTAAAATTAGTCAACTAAACCGGGCTTTTCAGGGATGTCCGGGAGAGTTAGAAGCCGGACCCGGACATTCCATACTTGAGAAACTGGCGTGCTCGCCCCTCAACTGCAGGGTCAGATATCTCAGGAAGAGCACAGTTGAAAGACTATTCAACGCCCGTGCCGCAATCTGCACGACCGCGCGCGTTTCTAAGCGGCTCTAGACTTGCGAGTTACAAAGTGGTCTGAAACAGTGAAGGGATTCAAAAGCAGTCAAACTGGAGGGCACGGTCAGGCATTCAGTCACAATGGAAGAACCGAGATCCGTGAACGATGGAGTGTACCTCGACGGTTGATGAAGTCGTCATCTCGCCTCTCAGTTGCTGCTGCGGAGCCTTGACCAGAAGTCGCTCGGTTCGCATTCGGGGTCAACGCCTTCGTAGCGAGCCGCTATTTCGGCTCCCTCGAGCACGTGTCCCTGCAGCCAGACCCGGGCGGTTATTGCGGCGCCTATCGCCGGCTCGCCCTTGAGCACGCGGCGGCTGACCAGTACTTCGAGACGAATCTCTCGAGCGTCGACGTAAATCCAAATGAGATTGCCCCCGGTGACGCGATTCTGCATTTCGCGCCACGCGAGCACCGTCCCGCTGACGACATAGTCGTTCTCGCATGCGTCTCTGCCGAAATTTGGGACTCTCTCGGCGGGCTCGAATCGAGGGGCTGTTGCGCGCCGGGATCCCGGCGGCTGCAATGCGGCGGTATAGGCGAGGCCCGCGACCGCCACCTGAAGTTGAGGTTCTCGAAACGCCGCGTGGTTGAGCTCGGTCAGGTTTTGCAGTTCGAATACAACTTCGGCGCTATCGCGCATGCGGGATCGAACAATCGCCTCACCATCTTCGTCGTACTCGATTAGCTCCCAGGGATGAACCGTGCGTATGTAGCGACTGCGAAATGCGGGACGGCAGTCGGCGTAATAGAGCTGAGAGGCGCCGTCATAGACTATCGACCAGACTTCTAATCCTTCTCCCAGCTTCCAGCAACGGCCGTGCAGGGTCGCGGTCCCGCGATGGACGTGGCTGCGTTCGCCGCTGGTCTCTGCGTACTCGGCCAGCAGATTGTAAGCGTCTTCGTCGGGTACATCGAAGCCGATGGCTTCGAACAGTTCGGCCATTACGGCCGTGCCCATTCGCTCGTGATTCGTGGAATGCTGGCCGGCGTGCTCCATGCAAGGATCCCAAACACTACCGTCGTCCCCTCACTTGGTCTTGGTCTCATCACCGACCTCAACGCTCAGGGTGAATTCGCGGTTGTCGCGCATCATCTGAATTGAGAGTTTAGTCCCGGGGCCCTTCGAGGCAATCAGGCGATTGAACTGCGACTGGGAAGTTATGGCCTCGCGATCAACCGCCGTGATGAGGTCGTTCTGGCGCAGACCCGCTCGGGCCGCCGGTGTTCCGCGTTCAGCGCGAACGACTACCACGCCCTTGGAGTCGGGGGGGAGCTTAAGATAACCTCGCAGCTCCGGATTGAGTTCTCGAGTCTCAACTCCCAGGAAACCGCGTGCCACCCGGCCTCGCTCGATGAGCTGAGGAAGAATCGACTTCAGCGTATTGATCGGGATTGAGAAGCTCAAGCCCTGGGTCCGCTCCAACACCAGCGTGTTGATACCTATGATCTTTCCCTGTGCGTTTACCAGTGGTCCGCCGCTGTTGCCGGGATTGATGGCCGCGTCGGTTTGGAGATAGTCGTCGAACTGCCCCCCGAACTCGGAGCGTCCTTTTGCGCTCACGATGCCCAGCGTAACGGTGTGGTCGAGTCCCAGCGGATTGCCGATGGCTATCACCCACTCACCGACTCGCAACGCGTCGCTGTCCCCTAGGTCGGCAACCGGAAGTGGAGAGCCCGACGGAATAATCTGAAGCAGCGCGATATCGGTCGCCTCGTCGTACCCCTTGATGGAAGCTGGAAACTGGCGGCCATCGTGCAGCGTGACCGATACCCGCTCGACAAGCTTGTTCGTGGTAGTCGCGTCTTTTGGGGTTGAACCCCGCCTCGTCTGCTCCGACGCAGAAATCAGATGGAAGTTAGTTACGATCAGGCCCTTCTGATCTATTATGAATCCACTTCCCAGGTTCTCGCCGCTGTCGGACATCGAGCGAATGTTCACGACGACCTTGTTCACGCGCTCGGCAATATCGGGGATATCGAGGAGCACCGTTTTTGTCTGTCCAGCTGAGGCGTCGTCCGCGCCTTTCGACCAATAGACCGCATCGTTTGTGTGTCCGGCCGCTGATGCTAGGCCGCTTGCCCCCGAAGTTGAAAGACCCAGGAAGAACAGTACTAGAATCGACATCGAGTCCATCCTTTAGTCGTTGCCATAACCTGAATGTGGCTTTCCATCGGGCAGATCCTGCGCCGGGGCCCGGGTCCGCAAGCCGCGAATGTTTCGAGCCGGCCCACAGTTTGGCCGCTGTCCCGAGCGCACCATCTCTGCGAACAGGTCCACGTCGTAGTCGCATTCACGTGACATCTCTTCCCGGATGGCGTGCAGCTCTTCTAAGAATCTGGGCTTGCGATACATAAATTCGTGATGCGTGATGTTGATCGCTCTACCTCGCTATGAATCAAATTTCCCCATCACGCCTGCTCTTTCACTCAAAACTCTGCATTAATCAGAAACTCCGGAGTTACAATCATGGGCACAAAGAAGCCGGCCACCGTGTTGAACAACTGGATTCGAGACTGCCTGTGCACATTTGCGATGTATCCGAAGTCCCAGGTTACCAGCATATCGGCCTTGTTCACCGAGGCCACCGCCACGTGGAGTGCATTGGCGATGTACTTGCGGTGAAATATTCCCCGCGAGACATAGCCGTCGGCAAGTATCGTCGCTTCATCGCTGATCTCAAACCGGGGCAGATCTTTGATGAGCTTCAAATAGGCCGACCGCCGGGGCTCATCCATCCGCTCCAGTTCGCGCACGACCAAGGGCGAGACGTGCGGCTCGTAGTCGGCGAGCTCATGCTCCCACCATCGTATGGTGAGATCCCGGCGGAACGGCTCGCCATTGTCAAGATAGGCGCCGACGACCGAGGTCTCAAGATAAATGCTCTTTTTCATCGGTGCGTGACTATTCTACCACACGGATCGGGCAAGTGGGTTCTTTCCTGCTTTCAGCCCTTTCACCCATTAAGCTCAACTGGCTGTTGACACGGGGCAACCCCCGGCTGTATAAGAAGCGCATCCGCAATTTTCATTGGCATGCGTTCTACTGATGTTTTCATTTGGCTGGCCCCCGCCGGTTCGAGCTTGAAGGTACGAGTTAGAAGAGGGCCGGTTCAAGAAACTCACGAGCAGGCAGGATCGGTTTTCGAGTAAACGTTCGGTTGGCAGAGGCCCAATCACCGATACTACCCGCTGGGTAGTTGGGCCAAGTATCTCCCGTCCCTGAGGGGCGCGGGTAGAAGTCCGCTCACATTCGGCTCTTGCGCTGCGTCCCGCACAGCCTGAGCCTTCACCCGGAGGAACACAATGAAACGGAACATAATGATGACGAAAGCTGCTCACGTTCTATGCGTGCTGGCCCTGGCTCTGGCGCAAAACACATCCGCCTTTGCCCAGTCCGATGTCAGCACCGCCGCGTTTAAGGGAACGGTTACGGACCCGAATGGATCTGTTGTCGTCGGAGCAACGATCACCGTGACGAGCGTTGACAAGGGTATTAGCAAGAGCGCCAAGAGCGGCTCTGACGGGACGTATCGGATTTCACTTCTGCAACCTGGGGTCTACGAGGTTCAGGTCGAGGCGCAGGGGTTTGCCAAGGCGTTCGCTAGAAACATGGAGCTGACGGTGGGTCAGAGTTTTGTCTACGACGTCAGTCTCCGGGTTGGCGAAATCATCAACTCGATAGAAGTTACGACAGACGCGCCTTTGATCCAGGTAGAACAGACTCAACAAGCAAACACCATCAACCAGGCGCAGGTCGACAATCTGCCCAATATTAACCGAAACATGACCTCTGCGGTTTACACGCTGCCCGGCGTATCCGACTCAGCGGCAACCCGCTCTCAACAGCCTGGGTTCACCGGCTTCCAGACTACTGGATTTTCGATAGGGGGCAGCAACGGACGAAATAACCTGTCCACCATCGATGGCGGCGAGAATGAGTACGGCTCGGGACAGTACAGGGTGTTCATACCCGTGGATTCAATTCAAGAGTACCAGGTAAACCGGAACTCTTTCGCCGCAGAGTTTGGATTTACGGTGGGGAGCTCTGTCAACATCGTGACCAAAAGCGGCGGTAATCAGTTTCATGGGAGCGCCTATGGGTACTTCCGAAACAAGTTTACTCAGGCAAATAACTTCATCGATCAGCTCAGAAACGGTCGAGAGCTGTACTCCCAAAACCTCATTACCGGCGGCACGATTGGCGGACCGATCGTCAAGAACAAACTCTTCTTCTTCACCTCCTACGAGTATGTGAAGACGGATGCTGGAGCGTTCAACTTTCTTCTCAACAGCCCTTCGTCGCTGGGGATCAACGGAGGCACCGCGACGGGTCTCGCTCAACAGAGTTACTTGGACCAGTTGGCCAGTTCTGGAAACGCGACGCTGGTGGGTGTAGCAACGCAGTTGAGGCAGTCATTGGTTCCGCAAAACGATGCGAACTTGTTCAAGCTGATGGCGCGCGACGACGGAGCGTATGATAGTCTCACCAAGATTCACACCTTGGTGAGCCGCGTCGACTATCAACCAAACGCTAACAATTCGCTGAATTTCCGGTTCGAGCTTTCGCACGGCCTTTTCGGGCTGCAAAGTTATGCGGACGGAGCCGGTCTTGTCACGCGGGATTACAGCATTCTGACGAGCTGGGCGCACACTTACAGCCCATCACTCGTCAATCAGCTTCGAGTCCAGGTTGTGCCTTACAATAGGGCGGACAATGTTCCGAACCAGGACACCGGCTCGATAGCAACCCCCAGCGCTACTCTCCGTCCAGCCATAACGATCGATGGATTCGCGATTGGCGGATTCATTCCTCAATTCAATTTCGGTAGCCCAGCGGCTATCCCGTACCTGGCGCATCAAAGGCGTTACCAATTCGATGATACTCTCTCGTGGACGAAAGGAAGCCACAACGTCAAACTCGGGGCGTCTTATCGGCCAGTCGACTACCACGTGGAGGACGACCTGTATTTTGCCGGGCAGTTCAACTTCGCTGACAACACATTCCCGATCATATCCGCCGTGCCAGCAGCTCAACGAGTAGCCGTCGCCACGTTTAACCTGACGCACGGCCTTCCGCAAAACGGTCCAACGGCTGCGAACCTGTCTGGCGCTCAGTCCTTTGTTTTTCAGCTACCAAGCTTCCTCCATCAGGGATTCAACAACCCCAAGTGGCAGGGATGGGCCCACTACTTTGGGGCGTTCGCCCAGGATTCGTGGAAGATCTCTCCCAGACTTACCTTGGACTTTGGAGGCCGGTTCGACGTTGATGGTGAGCCTGCTCCGCTTCATCGCAACATCTACCTCTCGCCTCGGCTAGGGTTCGCCTGGACGCCGTGGAGCGACCAGAAGACGGTAATACGCGGCGGTGGCGGAATATTTGAGGGACCGGTCGACGTGCTTATTCCCTCGTACACGTCCCTCCTGGACGATAGCGGAAAATACATCAATCAGATCCTCCCCACAGCGGCCGCGACAGCGGTGTCACCAGTGACAAGTACGGCGCTATATCAGGCCGGCGTGTCAGCAGGCTTGCTTCCGTTCGGGCACGTGGATTGCGCCTTCTACGAAGCGCACGGCCAACCTTGCGGACAAGGTGCGCCAAATAGGGTCGTTTTCCTCGCCAATCCCGACTACAAGAACCCCTACTCGGTTCAAGCGAGCTTGAGCGTCCAGAGGGAATTGGCCCGCAACCTGTCTCTCGAGCTGGGGTATCTCATGTACCACGGTCTCCATCTCCAAATGCCGGTTGAACTCAACTACAAGGAGACAGGCGTGGTAGATCCCTTCATTGGTCCTAAGTACACCGCGATAGATCCCAAAATCCTAGCCAAAGTAGGATATGACTCAAGAGGCAAGTCGATCTATCACGCGATGACTTTATCGCTAAACAAGCGTTACACTAGCGGTCTGCAGTTTGGGGTCAGCTACACCTTCAGCAAGTCCATCGACGACGTGATCGATTTCAGCAGCAGCCAGGTGTGGTTCAGGCCTACCAGACTGAACACGTATCGGGCGATATCCGTATTCGACTTCCCGCACGTGTTCGTTGCGAATGCGGTTTACACCTCTCCGTTCAAGGCGGGCGCGGGGCACAACTTCCTAGCCAGGTCGCTTGCGGATATAACTATCGCCCCAATCGTGACCCTGCGGAGCGGGATCCCGTTCTCGATCCGGATGCCATCCCTTGTCAGTGGCATCGCTTCAACTGACCGCAGCTTTGCCACCCCGTTCAATGCCACCCGCGATTCATCCAGGGGCGCTGCCTACTATACGCTGGACCTGAGGGTGCAGAAGTCGTTGTTCATCTCCAGGGAACGAAAGCTGAAGCTCGGCCTCGTCGCGGAAGGGACGAACATCCTGAACAGGGTTAACTTCAACAAGGTATGGGACCAGTTCCTTAGTCCCTACCCTGCCGCTGGGTGCCTCGATACCGTTACTGGTACTTGCGACGCTGCCAAGGGTGTCGTTACCTTTGCAAACGGTTCGACCGCTAACCTGTTGACGGGTCCATATAACCTGAAGCCCTTCATACCCACCAGCAACAAACAGCTGCAGGGTGTGCCGCTCGCTTTCGTCGGAGTGGATAATCCCCGCCGGTTACAGTTCGCCTTGAGGCTCGCATTTTGAACTCTGCCGGAATGGGCTGAACCAGTAAGGGGGGCGCCAACAGGCGCCCCCCTTACTCTTTGGGCGCCCCCGGCAGAGCGCGATCACATGGGACTGAAAGTCTCCTGCAGACCAGGAAAGGGGGACCGTTAGTCGAAGTCAAACATCCGGCTGGACGAGCTGGACAAGGAACTAAAGCGCTATGCCGATGGCGCGTGAAGTCACGGCTTGCGGCAGAGCGAGCGATGAGTCCATCACGAAGTTTCTTGAAAAAGCGACTGCGGCTGAATGTGAACGACGAGAAGAGCACAGTAGCGCGGCCCTGGGACAGGAAGTCTCTAATGACGAGAAGGTCGGCATTTTCTTGTCCGAGTCTTTCCGGCAAGCCTTGCTCCGAGTAGCATAAGACCATGCTCCAGACAAACGATCTTGCTCCAGATTTTTCGCTGCCACAACTCGATGGTCCCATCTGGCAACTCGCCTCTGGCCGGCCCACGCTGCTCGTGTTCTTCGAAGCCGACTGTCCTACATGTCACCTGACTCTCCCATATCTCAACCGGCTCTCACAGCGGGTGCGCGGTTCCGCAGACGTGATCGGCGTTTCGCAGGACGGCGAATCAGCAACGGGCAGGATCGTCGAACGGCTGACAATCAACTTTCCAGTCTTGCTCGATCGCGAGTTGCGAGTCTCACGCGCTTATGACCCTCTCGCCGCGCCGACGTTGTTTCTCCTCGATCGGAATGCGCGAATCATCCGAACTCAGATCGCCTTTGATAAAAAGGAGCTGAACGAGATCACGGCGGCTTTGTGCGAAGAGTCCGGCATCGAACCTTTCGTCCTCGCTGAACCTTACGATGGGGCTCCCCAGTCCAAGCCCGGCTGCACCTCGCGACACCTCGAGGGCGTCGCCGCAGAAGGCGGATCTACGAGACCCGGCGTCGATCTCTACCCTGCGCGCGGCTCACGCGCCTCGCGCATCGAACTCGACGAGGAGGTCGACCCGTACGAGTACTGCGCGCGAGCCCGGTTCGGCGATCCGTTGCCGGTCATACCTCCAACCGTTGAACGGGTCGAACGGCTGCTGAATGCAACGCCGCTTCCTCCGGACGAAGTAGTCGGCCTGGTTGCGCCTAACTATGGCGCGGCGACAGTCGAGAAGATCGCCGCCAACGCCGTGATGGCGGGATGCTCACCGGAGCTGATGCGGGTCCTGATTCCGTTGGTCCGGGCCGCGTGTGATGAGCGCTTCAACCTTCATGGGGTGCAGGCGACGACCCATTTCGCCACCCCGCTCATAATAGTCAACGGACCGGTGCGCGGTGAACTTGGCTTCGCCCGCGCCAGTAACGTCTTCAGCAACGTAGCGAAAGCCAACAGTACTCTAGGCCGCGCGCTGCAATTGATCATGCTAAACCTGGGAGGCGCGCGCCCAGGCGAGATCGATATGTCCACACTGGGCAATTCGGGCAAGTTCTCAAACTGCATAGCCGAGAACGAAGAAGAGAGCCCCTGGGAACCCTTGCACGTCGACATGGGGTTTGGGCGAGATCAAAGCGCTGTCAGCTTGTTTGCGGCCGAGCCTCCCAAAGGCGTGAGCGAGCACAACGCTCGCGAGGGACGGGTGGTGCTCAAGGCAATCAGCCGCGCCCTTGCGACTTCGTGGAGCTATCGTGTCTGCGCAATGATCGAGGCGATCGTGGTGCTCTGCCCGGAACACGTAAAGACTCTTGGGCGCGACGGATTCAGCAAACAGGATGTGCGCGAGTACTTGTTCCAAAACACCGCGATTCCGATCAAACACTATTCGGATGACGGAGAGGGAACGCAGTACGTTAAGTTCTACAGGGAATCCGTCGTCGACGGCGAGCCTTGCTACTTGAAGTTCCGGGAACCGGAGCAGATCAAAATCGTGGTGGCCGGCGGGACGGCCGGCAAGTTCTCGGCTGTGATCAGCAGTTGGGCCACCGGGCCGCGCGGTAGTCAGATGGTAACCTACCCGATTGTGAATCAGTGATTCTGAGAATTGAAAGTGGAGAGAGTATGCCAACCATCTTAGTCAACCCGCTCGATGAAACTCCGCGAAGGCCGCAAGCCCCCGCCCCTCGCCTGGACACCCTCGCAGGGAAGACCCTCGGATTGCTCGACATCAGCAAACCAGGAGGTAATCTCTTTCTCGATCACCTCGAACGTCTGCTGAAGGAACGCTTCGAGGTTGGACAGATCGTTCGCGCGATGAAACCCACCTTCGCGAAACCGGCGCCCGATGAAGTCATAAACAGGCTCATTATCGCCAGGTGCGACGCTGTCATAGAGGCGCTGGCCGATTGAGGCTCGTGCACGACGTGCAGTTTGCACGATTCAACAAAGATCGAGAGCCTGGGGATAGCAGCAGTGGCGGTAGCAACGCACGAGTTCATGACCGCCGCGAGGGCGCAGGCCAGCGCGCTCGGGAGGCCGGACCTCGACGCGGTTTACGTCGAGCACCCTATTCAGGATCAGACCAAAGAAGAGATCGAGGCCAGGGCCGAAGCCGCGCTTGGTGAAATCGTCAGGCGCCTGACCGGGCGGCAGTGGGATTAGTCGCTTGGGCGGCCGAACCAGCGCCCTCTTCTCTGGCTTATCATCGAATCAGAAACGTAAAGAATCGCGTCGCACTCAACTTCACCCTCAAAAGTCGCGCGCGGGCGCCGGCAAACACCTTGCGCTCTTCCACCTCGGCGAACATGGAATAGGCCACCGGCGTCACTACCAGGGTCAGCAACAGACAGAGGCTCTGGCCACCGATGATCGTCACCGCAATCGCCGACCTCTGTGCGGAACCGGCCCCGATTCCGATCGCAGTGGGAATAAGTCCGGCTACTATCGAGAACGTAGTCATCAATATCGGTCTCAGCCTGACGTGGTTGGCCTGGAGGATCGCTTCCCTCAAGGGCACGCCCTGGCCACGCAGTTTGTTGGTGTAGTCGACCTGAAGGATGCCGTTCTTCTTCACTATTCCAAGGAGCAGGAGCACGCCAAGCGCGCTCCACAGATTGAGCGTGCGCCCGGTAATCCAAAGCGAGAGCAGCGCAAACGGGATGGACAGCGGAAGGCTCAGCATTATCGTGAACGGATGCAGGAAGCTCTCGAACTGCGCCGCGAGCACCATGTACATGAAGATCGAAGCCAGCAAGAACGCTATGATCAGATTGGTGGTCGTCTCATCCAGCACCTTGACCGAACCGAGGAGGCGGAACGTGTAGCCTGGTGAGAGGCCCACGTTCTTGATCTCCTGGGTCACCGCGCGCGCCGCCGCGTCGAGCGGAAAGTCCGGCGCATTGTTGGCGTTCACCGAAACCTGGAACTGGCGGTTGAATCGCTCGATTCGAGACGGACCGAGTCCGTGCTCGATCGTTGCGAGGCTGTCGAGCCGCACCTGTCCCAATTTAGCCGACGGGATCATCAGCCGCGCGAGCACGTCGCGATCCTTCTGCTGTTCCGGAAGCAACTGAATGGTTACCGGATACTGTTCGTCTTCTTCCTTGTAGGTCGAGATCTGATCTTCGCCGGAAATCATCAACCGGACGGCGCCGGCGACGTCCGCGGCGCGCACGCCCAGGTCCGAGGCGCGCTGGCGGTCGATCTTCACCTGAAGCTCGGGATTGTTGAGGCTCACCGCCGC
>JBGPFL010000040.1:0-12938 GCA_041483295.1 Blastocatellia bacterium
CACTCGATGGCCTATGCGCGTGGAATGGAGACCGAGTTGGCCGACAAGTTCGTGGGGATGTATGTGAACGACTACACGATCGACTACGGCGATCGGGGCCGCGAAGCCGTTCGGTTGCTGCTCGAGCGCGGCCATCAAGCCGGAATAATTCCCCACCCGGTCGAGCTTCAGTTCTTTTGAAGTCAAGTACCGCGTGACCTACAAGCAGCTGTAACTCTCCTTCACGATCGATACAAGCTTCTTCACCTCTGCGCAGCCTTTTTGCCCTGCGGTGAGTCCCGGCTCGCAAGGGAACCCTCACTCAAAGGACCAGGGGCCGGCCAATGATTCGGCCGGCCCCTGGTGACCGAGAGTAACTCGGACTCTCTCTTCACTGCACTATCACTGACACACACAACTATTATTCAGGATGTTCGTGTCTCTGATCGTGCAGATGATCTGGCCCGGCGGCGACGCTAACGAGGCTGAGCCTTGCCGCGAAGGTCGGTCCAGCTTGATCAACACTCGCCGCGTCGCCGTGTTCTGCTCCAGTGTGACTAGGCCCGCCCGGCTTGTTACGGTTCCCACGCCAGTATACATCGTCCCGCCGCAGCAGAAGCGGTACGATCCGCTCGAGCTGTTTACAAGCACGACCGGCGTCGGACCGCCGTCGTCCTGCAAGCAGATGTCGAACGCGGTCACGGTGAAGTTGCACGTCGCCGTATTGCCGGAGGTATCGGTCGCAGTGCAAGTCACGGTTGTCGTGCCGAGCGGGAAACTCGAACCCGACGTCGGGCTGCAAACCACGCCTACGCCTGGACAGTTGTCGGTGGCAACGGGCGCGGGGTAGTTGACGACCACGCTCGATGCTCCATTTAGCGTAACCACGGTGACATTTGCGGGACAGTTGATAACGGGCGGCTGCGTGTCGTTAACCGTGATCGTGAATGAACAGGTTGTCATATTGCCTGCGGCATCGGTTGCCGTTCCAGTCACAGTCGTAACGCCTTTCGGAAAACTCGAACCCGACGCCGGAGAGGATACGACCGTCGGCGTCGAACAGTTGTCCGTTGCGATGGGTGCTGCATAGCTCACCACAGCCGAACACAGGCCCGGCGCTGCGCTTACAGTGATGTTGGCCGGACACGTGATCGACGGGGGTGTCGTGTCCACGACGGTCACAGTAGCCGTGCACTGGCTGGTTGCGCCCTTGTTATCGACGACGGTCATCAACACGCCGCTGTGCGTACCCAGAGTATATGGACCGGCGGGGGCCTGCGTAATCGTGAGAGGTCCGCCCTCTGGATCGGAGGAGCCGTTGTTAATCGAAGCGTTCGCCTTACAGTCGGCGCCGGCCGAAACCGTAACGTCGTGGCACAGCGCAATGGGAGGCTGGTTGGCGGTTTGACAGGAGAGGCACGCGCCGGAGACGCTCAACGTGTACGAGCAGCCCATGGCGCTGTCGACGCCCGTGTTGACCTCGGCTACAACCACGACGAACGTCGAACCTGCCGGGATAGGAGCCGAGAAGGTTATCGGCGCGCCGACGGTATTGCTGGCAGACGCGTCCGCGATATAGTTCGTTCCGAGATTATTCGGATCGAAGCTCCCCGAATAAACGGCATCGAAGAGCTGCTTGTTGCCCGTGCACGCGTTGGTCAGGGTGATCGTCACGCAGTAGGGTGCGCTACTCGCGCAGGTGGTGAAGGTGTAGGCATCGAACTGACGGGTGCCTGCCCCGGTTACGCCGGGAAATGCCTTATTAACCCCGCAGGTGCCGGCCGGCGATGCTCGGAAGAGGCGAGGAGTCTGCAATCCCGTTGTGGCCGTAAAGCCAGTTCCTGCTGCCGGCGGAGTCGTGTCAAGCGTCGTCGTGATCACCGTCGGCGGCGGCGCCGTGCTGACGGGGATGGTGAACACCCTGGGGCTCGGCCCGCCCACGTAGGTGACAGTAAGAGTGAAGCTTATCGACGAGCCGCACGGGAACGTGGGCGCGAGCGTAAACGTGAACGGAGCCAAATTGGTTCCTGCCCCGGTCAGGCTAGGCAGGTTTCCATATGGTGCTGCAGCCGGCTGAGTGATGCTGACGCCCGGCGTCGAGGTAGTGAGTTCGCCGATTATGGCCGTAGCGTCCATGACGCCGGTGTTCTTGAGCTGAACCGTGAGCTTTCCGCCTTCGCCTGCCTCGAGTACTCCATCGGCATCGCCGGGATTCTCCAGAGCCGTTACCGTTCCAAGCTCCAGATTGGCCTGGCCCGCAACTCCGAGGAAGTTCAGGGCTTCAAAAGCCATAACGATACCGGCCCCGGAATCGCGGTCCGTTCCGGGAGCTTCAATGTCGATCGCCGTACTGAGCAGCGCCGTGCGAATCTGCGCATTGGTGAAGGGCCCGGCCGATTTGATCAGGCCGGCGATTGCTCCCGCGTGGGGCGCCGCTGCCGACGTTCCGTAGAACGTCGTTGGGAAGCCTCCCACGCCCGTGTCCGATACGCCATCTGCCGCAGTGATGTCGGGTTTCTGTAACAAAGTGCCGCCGGTCGACGACAGGTCGCCCGGCGTGATGGGCGTACCGTTGCCGTTATAGAAGATGCGCCGCGGGCCGTCGGAACTGAAGAGCTCGACTGTGTTCGTAGAGTTGAAGGGGTTAGGGAATGGACCTACTGGATTGGGCGGCGCCCCAATGGCCAGGTTCGCAGGCGTCGCCGCACATCCGAAAGCGCCCGTCGCTCCGGAATGTCCATGAGTCTGCCCGACTGTGTTGAGGGTGAACCGGCCGCGATTGATGTTCAGGTGGAGAAAACGGCCGAGGGCGCCAGTCTTCTTGAGGATGACTACCCGCGGATTGACTGTGCTGGAAGTCGTTTGCTCATACGGGTCCTGCGTACCGCTTTGGATATTAGTAGAGCTCGCAGCTATCGCGGTGCCCGCAGCAGTCAGGCGGAACAGATCGTAGTCATTCGAAGAAGCGCCAAGCGGATCCGCCCAATACAGATTGAGCACACTCCCGTTCACTGTAATCGTATTAAAATTCTGGCCGCCGAAGTTGTGAACATTCCCGGTTAAGGGTAGCGGCGCTGCAGATGCTCCGCCGTCGACGAAGTCTCCTTCCCAGACGCCCGACGTATTGTCGTTCTTATTGCCCGAGTTCCCCGCGGACGAGAAGTACATCGCGCCCGCCGCTACGACGTCGTTCACGGCCTGGATGACGGTCCCGCCGTTCGTGTTGGTGGGTCCGGGTGCGCCGTCCTGGAAGGGGGATTCCACGAAGTAGAAGACGTCGTCCACTATGATATCGCAGCCGGCTGTTCGCAGGTCGCGGATGTTCTGAGCAAACGAGGTAATACTCGTGAACGCAGTTGCGAAATAGAGTTGGGCGCCGGGCGCGAGGTCGTGAATGATCTCGAGCATAGCGGTTCCCTCATCGCCCGAGCCGGTTTGACCTGCAAGGACCGTCACTGGGCCCAAATCGCCCAGCCCCTGGCTCCCTGCCAGATTTGTCACGCCATCTGAAAGGACGCCGATCTTGACCCCTGCGCCGTTAACGCCGAAGGTGGCGCGCGCGGTAGCGGCCTTGTGAGTCGTATCGCCCTGCGAGGTCTGGCTACCGATGAAGGGCGTCGGAATTGGTGGGGCATTCGGCAACAGCCCCGCAAGCTTGGCCCTGACGTTGGCTGCGCGACCAGCGAAGCCGGGCGAAAGAGAAGCGCCCATCGCGGACGGCATTGCAACCATCGGAGTAGCGTCGCGTACAGATGTCTGGGCGTCCTGCTTCGGTTGGATGAACCGGACCTCGGGGAGAGCCGCGATCTCCTCGAGTCGCTGGAGAGGCAGCGAGGCGCGAACACTGTTGTATGCCGGCATCGCGTTCAGAATCTCTCCTCCCGCCGCCTTAATCTCTGCAAGCACCGTACCGCCAAGCGAGGCGCTTATGTCAACGATGACGCGGGACTCGTCATTCCTGCCGGCGCTGTCACTGCGAGGCTTCGAGTCGTCTACAAGCGGGCCGCCGCTGTTGTCACTCTTCCGGCTGTCGTCTACGGTCACGTTGACTTCAAGTGTAGGAACGCCTTCAGCGATAGCCTCGCCTCGATTCATCTTCGCGGCGTACAGCAGTTGAGAATCGATCTTCTGCTGCGCAGGCGTGCGCGACTCTTTTTCAGCAATCAGCGCTGCAATCTGCCGAATGGCGCTTTCGCTTAGATCGGACTGGGCCGATGCGTCGACGTGCCCGGCTCTCATTGATAAAGCGACGAAAGTCAAGACCGCGATTAGAGCCACGCCAAGCGTCACCGCAAGATGTTTACGGGATTTCTTTGCGCGCTTGTCGGGTCGTTTCGAGATCGAACTGTGTCTCCTGGGGGGGCAAATATTCATGGGTGTCTCCTTGCTGATGTGAGTATCGTGAGCGTTTCTGTTCTCAGGCTCTCTTCCGTCTTTGTCGAAGTCTTCACTTGCCGGGCCAGGGCCAGGAAGGTTCGAGCCGGGAGAGTAGCGGTGTCTCGAGTCTCCGGGTCCACCAGTGAGATCGCGTTTCAGCCACCGTGGATCCCGAGGGTCATGTAGAATCGGATGCCGCCTGGCATCTGTTCGCAGGCGCATCTCGCACAGTCCCAAAATTCCTATAGCGCTGTCTTGGAGAGGATCAATCCCCTAACCGAGCCACTTAATTCGGCGTTAGCCTGAACGCGGCAATCCTATACATCCAGGCGGTGCTAGTCAAACCCAGAGGGGCGAAGTGAGATTCGAGAGGCCTTATCTGCCCAAAAGGACGCCGATCTACTGCCTCAGCTGCTTCAACATCTCTCGCGCGATGATCATTCGCTGAATCTGATTGGTGCCTTCGACGATCTGCCCGATCTTGGCTTCGCGAAACATCGCTTGCACCGGATAGTCCTCGCTGGTGCCATAACCGCCGAAGATCTGAACCGCATCCGTGGTCACCTTCATTGCCGTGTCGGTCGCCAACAGCTTGGCCATCGAAGCGATGGAATTGAACGGCAGTCCGCGGTCGCGCAGATACGCAGCTTTTCTGGTCACGCAGCGCGCGGCCTCGATACCCGCTGCCATGTCCGCGAGCATGAACTGGATGCCTTGAAAGTCGCCTATCGCCTGACCGAAGGCCTTTCGCTCGTTCGCGTACTTCAGCGCGGCATCGAAGGCGGCTTGCGATAAGCCCACCGAAGTTGAAGCAACGGTAATGCGGCCAGAATCGAGGGCGGTCATCGCGACCTTGAAGCCCTCGCCCTCGCGGCCGATCAAGTTCTCGCGAGGTATCTCGCAGTCTTCGAAGAAGACTTCCCGAGTGTGATGCGGCAGGCCCATTGGCCGCTCGCGCTTTCCGAAAGAGAGCCCGGACGCTCCCTTCTCCACGATGAAAGAGCTTACACCTTTCGCGCCTTTGCCTTTCTGGGTCACCGCCATGACGATGTAGACATCGGCTTCGCCGCCATGAGTAATCCAGATCTTCTGGCCGCGCAGGACGTACGTGTCTCCGCGAAGCTCGGCGCGAGTGTTGATGTTGGCGGCATCCGATCCCGCGTGCGGCTCCGTCAAAGCGAAGGCCCCGAGCAATTCCGCGCGAGCCATCGGAGGCAGGTACTTTCGCTTCTGCGCCTCCGTCCCGAACTGATTGAGGATCAGTTGGGGCAATCCGTGAACTGACAGCACGCTGCTCAATGCGCTGCGGGCACGGGAGAGTTCCTCGAGGACGACGGAGTACGTCGAGTAGTCGAGGCCGCCCCCGCCATACTCCGCCGGGAACGGTATCGCTGCCAGTCCCAGCTCACCCAGCTTGCGGAAGAGCGGCCAGGCGAACTCTTCGTGCCCATGCTTTTCAAAGTACGGATTGACATCGCCGAGCACGAACTCCTCGACGAGCCGCCGCAGTTGTTCCTGTTCTTCAGTTAGTGTGTAATCCATTGGCGTCTCCTGGAAACCCGATCTGTTCGCTTGCATTCATTGACGTATTTAGATTAGCATCTGAATGCACATTTGCTTTCGAATGAGGCACAACAATGCTCAAGCAGGTAACGGTAACAGATCTCCAACGCAACGCGGCCAAGGTCATCAATGATCTCGAAGATGGGCCGGTAGTTATAAGTCAACGAGGCCGGCCGGCGGCAGTAATCATCGACACTGAAACCTTCGAGCGGATCGAGCGCGCGCTTGAAGAGTTCGAGACCAACCGGGTCATCGAAGTAGTCGAAGCCGGCCTCGAGAGCTATAGAGCTGGACGGACATCCCCTCACGCCGACGTAGTTCGGCGAATCCGAAAACGCCGAAGCCGGCGTCAGTGAGAGCATTGGAATGCCCCGCGTCATATGGACAGATGAGGCTGAAGAACAACTCCACAAAGTAGCCTCCGATGTCGTGGTCGAAGAATTATCGACACTTGCCGCCGGATTGCGAAAGTTTCCAGAGCGCGGTCGACGAGTGCCTGAGCTTTCAGACAAGCCAGAATATGACGTAGTCCGCGAACTCATCCTGCCTCGCAAGGCCCGCCTTTTCTACCTATTCGTCCCAGACTCCAACGAGGTCATTATCGTCGGCTTGATGACGAAAGGCGAACTGTTCCGTCGGGAGGTCCTGGGCAGCTACTTCAATCTGAAGTGAGTCGTCGGTTTGAAGGTGATCACCAGGACCGAGATGCAATATTGGCAGATTACAAATTTGCCGCCGCGCTGCAGCTCGAAATTCAATTCGTCTGCGCCCATCGTCTCGGCTCCCAATATCTTCATCCGGAAGATCCTACCTCTCTTCTCTTGAGCCGGATTCATCGGAGCTGTCGAGAGCTGCGAGCCGACCCTCTTGACTCGACGCCTTCACGATGCCGGCATTGCGAAGCCTCTCAATCTCCTCATCAGATAGTCCAATCTGCCGAAGGAGGTTCTGGCTGTCCTGACCCAGGACCGGCGAGCCACTCGTCGCTCGCGGTGGCGTGAGACTCAGCTTATAGGCAAATCCCAAATGATTCATGGCTCCAGACATTGAGTCGCCGAACTCCTGCACCATCTCTCTCGCGCGGGCCTGGGGGTGGTTGAACGCTTCGGCCATCGAGAGCACCGGTTCGCAGCAACAGTCCGCATCGCGCATCAACTCGACCCATTCGGCCTGATTCTTCGACTTGAATATGGCCGCGACCTCTTCGAACAACTGCATCCGAAGGTCTCCGTCGTCGAACTGTCGAGCGACCAAGTCATCCCGGCCGACCTTCCGGCAGAAGTTCCCCCAGAATTTCGGCTCCAGTGCGCCAAGCGTCATGAACTTGCCCTCACCCGTCTCATAGATACTATAGAAAGGATAGGCGCCCGTCAGCAGATACTTGTCTCCTATCCCGAGTGGCCTCCCGGCAAACTGCTGCGACGCGGGAATCGGCAGCATCGACATCATCACATCGAACATGGAAACGTCGACAAATTGCCCGCACCCCGTTCGCTCGCGCGCATGGAGAGCTGCGAGTATGGCGAACGCTGCAATCATCCCCCCCGCAAGGTCTGCTACCTGCACTCCGGGAATGACCGGCTTGCCGCGCTCGTCGGTCGTAAGCCCGAGCACTCCGCTCAACGCAAGGTAATTCAGGTCGTGCCCGCTCCGGTCGCGATGGGGACCGTCCTGACCGAACCCCGTGAGCGAGCAGTAGACGATTCGTGGATTAACCTTAAATAATGCCTCGGAGCCTATACCCAGCCTGTCCACAACGCCCGGCCGAAACTGGTCCAACACGACATCAGCCGTGGCAGCCAGTTTCAAGAAGATGGCGCGGCCTTCCGACTTCTTGAGATCAACAGCCAGGGACTTCTTGTTGCGATTGATTTGCCGGAAGGCTGAACTCTGATCGCCGATCATCGGCTTGCTCCATCGCGTAGGGTCGCCGACAGTGGGCTCTTCGACCTTGATCACTTCTGCGCCCAGGTCTGCGAGCATCATCGAGCAGTAGGGTCCAGGAAGCATGCGCGAGAGGTCTAACACGCGAATGCCTTCTAATGCCTGTTGCATTCTGTCATTTGTCATTTGTCACTTGTCATTTGTCATTTGCCACTTGTCATTTGCCACTTGTCCTTGACTCCAGGTCTCGGCCCTTGGTGCCTGTGCAAATGACAAATGACTAATGACTAATGCCGGATCGTCGCATCCTACACCGCGGCTTTCGCCCTCGCAACCCGTCCTTTCCTCAACGCACCACTCTTGTCTCCGAAGCCGATCTCATCTCATAAGAGACGCCTCGCCAGACGATTCGCCGTGTCACTGCCGACCCGACGAAGTTGCACAGAAACAGGACTGAAACCAGGGGCCATAGAAGACAGAACATCCACCAAAGCCGGTTGACCTCGCTGGCCATACCCGACAGCACTTCGGCCGCGGACGCAATCCTCAGCCAGCCTTTGATCGAGCCGAGAAGATAGATGACCGCAAGCATCACGAGAAGGGCCGTGGCCGAATCGCCTCTAAACACCCGACTCATCGCCACAGCGAACCCGCCAAAGAAGCCGGCACAGAACAAGAGGTGCGACGCGAAGCCAGTCCACCAAACTGCCGGCCGGTAGACCCGCGTGATCGTCACCTGGCGCGTTGTGAACTCGAGCAACGATGCAAGCGATGCGCGTTCGCGCGATGCGACAAGACATCGCGGTTGGAAGCTCACGTGTAAGCCGGCTCGCTGGACCGCCCGGGTCAACGCGTAGTCATCGCTGACCGCACCCTTCCAGAGCTTCTGCACGCCGATTCGGTCGAAGGTCTCGCGCAGTATTCCAGTTGAGCCGCCCCAGGCAAAGTTGCGTCCGTGGTCGCCAAGCGTCGTAGCTACCGAGCCGTTCCAGGCTGAAAGCAACGACGACCAGAAGCCGCCCCGCCGGGGTAAGTACCAGCGATAGCCGGTCACAGCTCCGACTTGGGGGTCGCCGAGCGGCGGCACGAGAGCGCGCAGCCAATCGGGGGTCACCCTGGCATCCAGATCCACGAAGATCAATGCCTCGGTGAGGGGGCTCACGTGCTTGAGCGCGGCGAGCAAGTTGTTCACCTTCTCGCTGCGCTCGTCGCTGAGCCCTGCGACAACCACGGCGGCCCGCCGCTCGGGATATTCCTCGATTACGTGGTCGAGTAGCGGCCGCGAAGGGTCATCGGTCGAAGCAATGG
The DNA here is from genome assembly GCA_041483295.1 of Blastocatellia bacterium. GTDB lineage: Bacteria > Acidobacteriota > Blastocatellia > UBA7656 > UBA7656 > DASYSA01. The sequence goes on from JBGPFL010000040.1 coordinate 9,112, forward strand.
CAAAGATAATGTCATAGTCCGGATAGTCGAGATTGAACAGTGCGCGGACATTCTCTTCAAGATCGCAGTCGAGGCCCTTGCACGGCGCGATTATCGCCGCTTTCGGCGTGAAATCGCCGGCGGCCTCGCGAAGGGCGCGCCGGACAAAGGCTCGAAACTGCAAGCCCTCGATCAGAGAGAACGCTCCCTGGGCGATAAGGAGTGCGATAAGCACATAAAAGGCGTACAGCATCTCTCAGTAGAGATACTTACTCCGTGCCTCCTGTGTCAAAGGGAAGAAAGGGAAATGCGAAATGCGAAATTCGAAAATGTCGCATTTCGCAATTCGCAATTCGCATTTCGCATTTCGCATTTCCCTTGGCATACTAACGCCGAGCGAATAAGCTCAAGACCCCTTACCGATCCCAACGCGTGCCATGACCCAGACCTTCTCATTCACAAAGGAGACGACCGACTCGCAGTCACATGCTCGCGCGGGCATTGTTTCCACTCCACACGGTTCCTTCGATACCCCTGTTTTCATGCCGGTTGGGACGCAGGGCAGCGTCAAAGCACTCACCCAGAGCGTCCTTGAAGAAGCAGGCGCCGGCATCATCCTGGGAAACACCTATCATCTGTATCTGAGGCCCGGGCATCGAACCATAAACCAACTGGGCGGCCTGCACTCGTTCATCGCCTGGGAGCGGGCAATTCTGACCGACAGCGGCGGCTACCAGGTATTCAGTCTTGGCGACCTGAGAAAGTTGACCGAAGAAGGCGTCGAGTTTCAATCTCACCTTGACGGGTCAAGCCACTTTCTTACGCCGGAGAAATCGATGGAGATTCAGGCCGCGCTCGGCTCGGACATTGTTATGGTGTTCGACGAATGCACGCCCTATCCTGCGTCTCGCGATGAAGCCCTGCGATCTCTGGAACTGACACAGCGTTGGGCGCGCAGATCGAAGGCGCATCTGGCAAAGCTGCATTCGGATCCTGCCCAGGCCGCGTCCGCCGGAATTCAGGTCGTCAACTCCGGGCAGGCGCTCTTTGGAATCAATCAGGGCGGCATGTTTCTCGATTTGCGAGAGCGCAGCCTCGAAGGTCTGATCGAAACCGGATTCGATGGATATGCGATCGGGGGTCTGTCGGTGGGAGAAGAGAAGAGCGCGATGTTCGAGGTGGTTTCGCACATCGCGCCGATGCTGCCCGACGACCGCCCGCGTTACTTGATGGGAGTGGGCACGCCCGAGGATATCGTTGAAGCGGTCGCGCTTGGAATCGACATGTTCGACTGCGTTATGCCGACGCGCAACGCCCGCAACGGCCAGCTCTTCACCAGCCGAGGCCGCTTGAACATCACGAATGCCAGATACAAGGATGATGCGAGGCCGATCGATGAAGGATGCGAGTGCGCAGTCTGTGCACGCTACTCGCGGGCTTACCTTCTACACTTGAGCACGAGCGGAGAGATACTCGGCGCTGTCCTGAGATCACACCACAACATCGCCTTCTACCTTGACACGATGAGACGGATGAGGCAAGCTATCCAGCTTGGCACTTTTAATGAGTTTCATAAATCTTTTCTAAGAGACCTCGCACGCGGACAGGACTGAGCTTCTCAAAAGGATTCGGACCGTAGCCCCCGCGGGCGGAACCTCCCACTGGAAGTGCCAGAGAGTGACAATCAATGAACATGCTAATAGCCTTAGGCGCTCCTCTTCTTATTCTTCAAGGCGGCGGGTCGGGGGCCGTCACTTTCCTTCCGCTGATACTCATCTTTGGAATCTTCTACTTTCTGATCATTCGGCCGCAGCAAAAGAAACAGCGTCGCGCGCAGAAGGAACGCGAGGAGATGCTGAGCGCGCTCAAGTCAGGCGACAAGGTCGTGACCAGCGGAGGCCTCTACGGAACGATTGTCGCAGTGAAAGACACGACGGTTCAGCTCAGAATCGCGCAGTCGGTATCGGTTGAGGTGCTCCGTACGGCGATCGCCGGGCAGCAAGGATCCGAGATCAAGGAAGTCGAAGTAGCGAAGTAACCGGCAGACAGAAAGGCGCCGTTTATGGGAAAGAAGATTCGAACCAGAGCGATAATGATTTCAGCAGTAAGCCTGGTCGCTCTCTATGTCGTGTGCATGCCGCACCAACGCTGGCCTAATGTGAAAGACATATCGAGCTTGTCGCAGATTAAGGACAACCTTTCGACTAACATTCACCTCGGACTCGACCTGCGAGGCGGGTCTCACCTGGTGATGCAGGTTCAGACTGGCGACGCAATCACAAATATCACAAGGAAGAACGTCGAGTCGGCCAAGGCCAAGCTCCAGGAGAAGAACTGGCCATTCACCGAGGTGCGTGAAGGCGAGGTGAGCTTAGATCCATCAGGGGGGCGGTACGTTGACGAAGTGATAGTCAGCCTTCCCGACACCACCAGGAACTCGGAGATAAAGAGCGAGTTGGAGACCGACTTCAACAACCACACACCCGAGGGGAAGGGATGGCAAGCAGCCGATCACGGCAACACCATCGTCTTCAAGCTGTCTCAGGATGTTCAAAACAAGGAGCGCGAACGGGCCACTGAGCTTGCCCTGCAGATCATCGACAATCGGGTCAATCAGTTCGGCGTCACGGAGCCGTTGATTCAGCGTCACGGCGGCGAGGGAAGCTATCAAATATTGATCGAGATGCCCGGCTGGGATGATCCCGAGCGAGTGAAGAATAATCTCAATGCCGACTCCAATCTCGAGATAAGGCTTCAGGCCAAAGGCACCAGCACCTACAACACCAGGGAAGAGGCAGAGACCGCTGCCAGGCCATTGCCGGGGGGCGCAGACCAGTATGAGGCCTTCCCCTATAGCGAGCGCGCGAATGAGGGAGGCACGGGGCGTGAAGGATGGGTGATTCTCGAGAAGGCCGTAGTGGTGACCGGCCTCGAGATGCGCGATGCGCGGGCAATGTCGTCGAGCGTCGGGGCCCAGAGTTACGAAATATCCTTCTCTCTCACTCCAGGCGGCGCTACGCGATTCGGCGAGGTAACCGGAAAGCACAAGGACGACTTTCTTGCGGTGGTGCTCAACAACAGGGTTAAATCCATAGCAAGGATCGAAAGTCAGATCACCAGTCAGGGCCGGATCACCGGCGGCTTTTCGAAGAAGGCGGCGGAGGACCTGGCACTGACATTGAGGTCGGGCGCCCTGCCTGCAAAGGTCATCTACCTCGAGGAACAGACCGTGGGTCCCTCCCTCGGCGCGGACTCGATCCGGCAGGGGGTCACCGCATCGGTTGCCGGACTGCTGGCGGTCGTGGCTTTCATGCTCTTCTACTACCGCCTGTCGGGCGTAAACGCGGTGCTAGCCCTGGTCCTCAATCTTGTATTGCTGCTGGCAGCCCTGGCGATGTTCGGTGCGACGCTTACACTGCCTGGAATAGCAGGAGTGATTCTGACTATCGGTATGGCAGTAGATTCGAACGTTTTGATCTTTGAGCGCATTCGGGAAGAGATGCGAAACGGAAAGGTTGTGGCCTCAGCGGTTGACGTCGGGTTCGGCAAGGCGTTCCTCACCATTATCGACACTCACGTAACTACGATTGTGTCGGCCATCTTCTTGTTCGTGTTCGGCACGGGACCGATACGGGGATTCGCGGTTACTTTGGTAGTGGGCCTGCTGGCCAACCTGTTCACTGCGGTTTTCGTTTCGAGAACTATCTTCATGTGGCATCTCAACCGCAGCGCGCGAGTCGAAACACTTAGTATCTGAGGAAGGATGCGTGAAGCGTGATGCGTGACCCGTGACTCTCACGCATCCCTCATCACGGATCACGGATCACGCACTTATGGTTGAACTATTC
>JBGPFL010000041.1:0-12885 GCA_041483295.1 Blastocatellia bacterium
GGGACCGTGCCGATCTATCAGGCCCTCGAAAAGGTTGGCGGCAAAGCCGAAGAGCTTACCTGGGAGGTCTACCGCGATACATTGATCGAACAGGCCGAACAGGGCGTGGACTACTTCACTATTCACGCGGGCGTGTTGTTGCGCTACATACCGCTGACTGCCAAACGCACGACCGGCATCGTGTCCCGCGGCGGGTCGATCATGGCCAAGTGGTGTCTGGCCCATCACGAAGAGAGTTTCCTCTATACGCGCTTCAGCGAAATATGCGAGATCATGCGCGCCTACGACGTTTCGTTCAGCCTGGGCGATGGATTGAGACCCGGGTCGATCGCGGATGCGAACGACGAAGCGCAGTTCGCCGAGCTGGACACGCTGGGCGAGCTGACGAAGATTGCGTGGGACATGGACTGCCAGGTGATGATCGAAGGCCCGGGCCACGTTCCGATGCACTTGATCAAGGAAAATGTCGATCGCCAACTCGAGATCTGTGGGGAAGCCCCTTTCTACACTCTTGGTCCGCTGGTGACCGACATAGCTCCAGGCTACGACCACATTACGTCGGCCATCGGCGCGGCAATGATCGGCTGGTTCGGCACGGCGATGCTTTGCTACGTAACTCCAAAAGAACACCTGGGACTGCCCGATAAGCAGGACGTCAAGGATGGCGTGATCGCATACAAGATTGCTGCGCACGCGGCTGATCTGGCGAAAGGCCATCCGGGCGCACAGCTTCAAGACAACGCGCTGTCCAAGGCCAGATTCGAGTTTCGATGGGAAGATCAGTTCAATCTTGCGCTTGATCCGGAGCTCGCACTGGAGTATCACGACGAGACGCTGCCGCAGGAGGGGGCGAAGGTTGCGCACTTCTGTTCTATGTGCGGGCCTCACTTCTGCTCGATGAAGATCACGCAGGAGGTGCGAGACTACGCGCGGCAGCATCAGGTGAGCGAGGTGGTCGCGATCGAGTCGGGCATGCGTGAGAAGGCCGAGGAGTTCAAGCAAGCGGGAGCGGAGATCTACACCAAGGCTTAGTCTGCCCAGGGATGCAATAGCGGGATCACCGTCGGCCAGTCACTCAACTGTTCTTGCTAAAGCTGCGTCTCGCGTCTATCGTGTTGGCGAGGCAAGATGGTCACCAAGCAGCAGATTGAAGAGTTCTGCCGGAAGATCGCTCAGGATTTTCACCCGGAGCGTATCATTCTGTTCGGCTCTTGTGCGTACGGTGAGCCATCCGCGGATTCTGACATCGACCTGCTCGTGATAATGCCTTTCGAAGGCGGCCAGCCAGAACAGGCCATTCGAATATTGAACCGGTTGAGCGTGCTTGCACCAATAGACCTTTTGGTGCGGACACCGAAGCAGGTGCAAGAACGATTGTCTATGGGTGACCCTTTCATGCATGACATAGTCGAGCGAGGAAAAGTGATGTATGAAGCCTCTCACCCTGGAATGGATTAACAAGGCCGAAGGCGATTGGATTTCGGCGCAGCGAGAGCTGAGAGCCCGAAAGTCTCCTAACTTCGACGCTGCTTGTTTCCATTCTCAACAAGGCGCGGAAAAGTACCTAAAAGCACGCCTGACCGAAGCAGGGATCACATTCGGCAAGACGCACAACCTCATCGCGCTGCTTGCTTCAGTTTTGGCTGTGGAGCCTAACTGGATGGTGCATTTCTATCCCCGTATGCAGTGAAGTAGGCAACCATGAGTCTCAAGTTCCACGACTACAACGGTACGGAAGTCCGGGTTCCCGATTCGGCCGCATTCGCCGAGATGGTCAGGACCAAACGCATCCTTCCCGACACACTTTTGTTCGATGACGAGACGGGTCTCTGGAAGCGAGCCAGTGAGTACCCGGAGTATCATTCGGCCTCGTCGCGCTTGCAGAACGCCGCGGCTGCATCTTACGGAGCGCCGGTTCTGAGCGGCCTTGCCTCGTTTGGTCAGCCCGACGACGAGGAGGGGGGAAGGATATGGCCTTTGACCCTCGCCGTTGTCCTCTTGCTTGGGGCCATGGTCGTCGTGGGCCTCACGCTCATCGGGTATTCACGTTCCCCTATCGAAGCGCTCATACGACTACTGATCGTGATCGGCGGCGCCATGGCGGCGGCGGTGATCTCCCTCCTCGTCTGGCTGTTGCTGTTGAGGAACAGGAAGGACATGGGGCTTTTGTTCTTTTCGTGCAGCTTCCTCGTGGTCTCTCTCGGGCACTACGCTCTGACTGCAAGAGAGGCGCGATCGCGCAAGGTAGCCGTCGAAAAAGTGGGAGCAACGATGACGGATCTCATGAACGGAAATAGGGTTGAGGTGTCTGACATCGGCCAGGACAGATATGGGTCCAGCGCGCCCATGGTGAAACTCATGAGCGAATACTCCGCGCAGATCAGCGCTGACTTTGGAGAGATGAAGGCTGAGTTCGAAGCGCTGCATTTGGATCGCCTCCTCACATCGGAGACCTTGCAAGACGTTGTTCACATCGACGCGGGCCGCGCCCGTTTGCAGTCGATGTTCGAGACTCTCGACCGGTACGAGGACCGTTTCAGAACGAGACAGGATGATGTACCCAGTAGGGTTGCTGCCTCGGATATGTCGGAGGCAGAGAAGCAGTCATTCCTGGCAGGCTTCAGTCATTCCAGGTCAGCCGGCGATCGTCAGCTAGCCGAGTTCTTTGACATCGAGAGGGCAATAGCGCACAAGACGGACGAAACGCTCGACTTCGTGCGCGGCAGGCGGGGACGGTATAGAACAATCGGAAACTCGATTCAGTTCGCCTCCCCGCAGGACATTGAGCTTTACAACTCTTACTTGCAAGAGCTTACTCTTCTCGCCCAAGAGGAATCGCGATGGCAAGCCAGGGCCCGGGATGCGAGTATGCGTGGGCTTAACGAATTCAAGAAGCTCGGCAAATGAAGAAGGCTCGCATCAATCTTCGGGCACGCATGACGCGCGCATAGCGTAGAGTCGATGATTGCCCCTGCCCATCTGTTTGTGTTACCTTAGCAACCGCTCCCGGCGATTCCCACTCCTTGAGCATCCGAGCAGGACAGCAATGCCCCTAAAACGAGACTCATAAGATACCAGGGGGAGACAATGATGGTGTCCAGCAGATTCGCGTACCCTACATACTTGCTGCGGAGAAAAGTGTTCAAGCTCTTTGGAGGCGCGTTTCACATCTTCAACCCGCAAGGCGAGCTGGTGTTTTTCGCCAATATGAAAGCCTTTAAGCTCAAAGAGGATATTCGGCTTTACACCGGCGAGGACATGCAGCAGGAGGTCCTGCTGATCAAGGCCAGGCAGATCCTCGACATCTCGGCCGTCTACGACGTGATGGATGCTTCGACCAGCCAGAAGGTGGGCGCGCTCAAACGAAAGGGGCTCAAATCGGTGCTGAGAGACGAATGGGTCTTCATGGACGAATCCGATCGTGAGATTGGATTGATTCAAGAGGACAGCACCGTGATGGCGCTGGTGCGGCGTTTTTTGACCAACCTCATCCCCCAGTCTTATCATGCGACGATCAACGGAATGCCAGTCGCTACGATGAAACAGAACTTCAATCCATTCGTTCTGAAAATCACGCTCGATTTCTCGAAGGACTTCAATCGCGTGCTCGACCGCAGGCTCGGAATTGCGGCTGCCATTCTGCTGTGCGCAATCGAAGGGAGGCAGAGTTAACCGGCATGCCCAAGCCCGTTCTGGTTTCAAGGGAAATTGACGAATGACCCAACACCGAATCGTCTCGCTGATTGCCAGCGCCACCGAAATCATTTGTGCCCTTGGGTTCGAAAAAGATCTGGTGGGCCGGTCTCACGAATGCGACTACCCGCCCTCGGTCAAACTCCTTCCGGTCTGCACAAGCCCGAAGTTCAACGTCGAGGGGACGAGTTACGAGATCGACCAGCGAGTGAAGGCGATTTTGCAGGACGCGTTGAGCGTCTACCGCGTCGATGCAACTCTCCTCGATAAACTGCAGCCGACTCACATCATCACCCAATCGCAGTGCGAAGTCTGCGCGGTGAGCTTGAAGGATGTCGAACAAGCGGTCTGCGAGCTGACCAGTTCCAACCCGGTCATCGTGTCACTCGAGCCCAACGCTCTCCTGGATGTCTGGGCCGATATCAAACGAGTGGGCAAGGCGTTGGACGCCGCGGATCGCGCTGAAGAGCTGGTCACCCGCCTGCAGCGCGGAATATCCGAAATCGCGCAGAAGGCTAGGTCGCTCAGCATCCATCCGACAGTGGCTTGCATCGAGTGGATCGATCCGTTGATGGCTGGCGGCAATTGGATGCCGGAGCTTATCGAGATGGCCGGAGGCATCAACCTCTTCGGCGAGGCGGGCAAGCATTCCCCCTGGATGACGTGGGATGAGCTGGCGTCGAGCGACCCCGACATCATCCTCGTTACTCCATGCGGATTCGATATTGATCGCACGCTTGAGGAGATGCCTTTGCTGACTTCAAAGCCTGGCTGGCCGAATCTTAAGGCTGTGAGGGCGGGGCGCATCATCGTTGCGGACGGCAACCAGTACTTCAACCGTCCCGGCCCGAGATTATTTGAATCGCTCGAGATCCTGGCTGAGGTCTTTCATCCTGACACCTTCGACTTCCAGCACGAGGATCAAGGGTGGGTTCGCTACGGTGCGACAGAGCCCGCAAAAGCGGGATGACCGCGGACGGGTACAGCGAATAGCGATGACTGTTTCGCTTGACTCGACTCGGTCCTTGAAAACAACGATACGCCGGAATGGGCGTCCACCAAAGGATTTCCTGCGGCGATCTCTGGAGAGCACGATGGAGAGAAGAAACATATCGAGTGGAACACCCTGGGAACCGATTGTTGGCTACTCGCGGGCCGTGCGCGTAGGAAGCTCGGTGCACGTCTCCGGTACCACGGCAACTGACGACGCCGGGAAGTTAGTCGGAGCCGGAGATGTCTATGCGCAGACGATTCAAACCCTGAAGAATATTGAATCGGCTTTGCAGAAGACGGGTGCGAGCTTGAAGGATGTCGTAAGAACTCGAATGTACGTTGTGAACATAGCGGAGTGGGAAAAGATCGGCAAAGCTCACGGTGAGTTCTTCGGCAAGATTCGCCCCGCGACGAGCATGGTTGAAGTGAGCCGTCTGATCGATCCCGAGATGCTGGTCGAAATCGAAGCCGACGCAGTGATCACCCACGATTGACCATACTCGCTGAAACCCGCGTGCTTTCGCGAACTCGGGCGGCATTTAGAGCAGCACTCACTCACTAATCCAGGTCTTTTGGAACTACGACGTGGCGCATCAACCGCTGGATCAAGCTTCGGCGGCGTTCGACGCGACCACGATGTTTGCCGGGATTGAAAGCGCCATTCGGGCTTGGAATAATGGCCGAAAGAAACGACGCCTGGTCGCCATTGAGCGTGGCTGCTGAAGTGTTGAAGTAGCGGCGGGCCGCAGCTTCGGCTCCATAGATTCCATCGCCCCACTCGATCACATTAAGATATATCTCCAGTATCCGCCGCTTGCCGAGGATGGCCTCCATCTCTGAAGTGATCAGGGCTTCGTGAAGTTTTCTTGCGGGGTTCTTTGACGTCGAGAGAAACAGATTCTTGGCCAGTTGCTGAGTGATGGTGGACGCGCCCCTGCTGAACTTGCCCTCAGCCCAGTCCTTCTCCAGGGCCTTGCGCATCTCTTCCCAATCGAATCCTGAGTGATCGAAGAAGCGGGAATCCTCCCCCGCCAACACGGCACGCACGAGATTTGATGAGATGCGTTCGTAAGGTACCCAGGACTGCTGGCGCTTAGGCTCTTCGCCCCGAGCAGCGGCTTCAGACATTCTCTGTTCCATCATGGCGGTGACCTGGGGGTTGGTGCTCTTGAATCGAAAGACGCGGAATAGAATGATGCCGTGATAGAAGAGCATCGCGCCTAGGACTACTGCCACGATCACCTTCAGCCACGTGCGCCACCGACCTCGAGTCGCCTTCTTTGCGACCCGCCTCGCGCCTACGGTCCAAACCATAGCGGACATTATAGCCGATGCTCATTGAACTGTAGAACAAGGAGAGGAGGCAGCGTGTGGTTGACGGGTATACCCAACAGGAGGGTCCGCGTCCGATCAGTTAGTGCGCGACTCGACTTTGAAACTAACGAAGCCGAAGTCCAAAACCATCACTGCAGAGGCGCAGAGGTTGCGTAGAGGTGTCTTTCTTCTCTGCGCCCCCTTTGCGTCCTCGGCGCCTCTGCGGCGAATTCTTCTCCCAATGGATTTGAAACTGCACCTCACCTTCCTTTACTCGCGAACTCCTCCGCTTTTCGTGGTGGTTCGCTTCCAGATCAGATAGACCGGGATGCCGAGCAAGATTATTCCAAACACCATCAGCGCACCGCTGCCCGCCGGCGGTGAGACGACTCCGCTCAACAAGGCTAGATAGTACCTGACGTCGTCGAGCAGCGCGTTTCCCAAAAGAAACATCACTATCAGAATGAAGAGTGCCGGAGTGACTGGATAACCCAGCGTCTTAAACGGACGAGGCAGGTCCTTCCGCTTGTGTCGGAGGGCATACACCGCCGCGACCCCGATCGCGTAAAACGGCCAGATTCCCAGGACGAAGGTGTCGGCCAACTGCTCGAATCCCTGCAGCATCACCAGCCCCATAGCCGGTATTGCCGTTAGCAGGATGGCAACGTGGGGAGTCTGGAATCGCGGGTGCACCGCAGCGATCTTCCTGAAGAACAGTCCATCATCCGCCATCGCAAAGAAGATGCGCGGCCCGGTCAGTATCGAGCCATTCAGCGTTCCGAACGCCGAGATCATGACCGCAATCGCCACGAGCGTCTCGCCGACGCCCCCGATCGCTCGCTTGGCCGTATCCGCCGCGACGAGCTTCGAGTTGGCAATCTGTCCGATATCCAGCAGATGAAGGTATGCCAGGTTCGCGAGTATATAGATCAGAATCACCGCCAGCGTTCCGATAATCAGGGCGAACGGCAGATTTCGCTCGGGCCGCTTCACCTCTCCGCTCACGTACGTGAGATCGGCCCACCCATCGTACACCCATAGGATCGACACCAGCGCGAGCCCGAACATCGTCAATGAAGTCGTACTGCCTACGGCGACCGGCGCCGCCGGGGGAGTCCAGTCATGTTGTCCTCCTATGATGAAAGCGACGAGCACGAGCAGTATGAGCGCGATGTACTTCGTTCCCGCCGTCAAGTTCTGGACGATTGCTCCCAGCCGCACGCCGATGAGATTGAAGACGGCGACCAGCAGGATTGCGGCGGCGGCTATCAGGTGAACCGCCATCTGGTTGCCCTCCTTGTGAAGGAGCCGCAGCAGGTATTCGGCAAACACCGTTGAAATAGCGCCGAGCGAAGAGGCTCGAAGGATTACCAGATTGGTCCACCCAAACAGGAAAGCCGGGAGCCTGCCGAAGCCCTCTCGCAAATAGACGTACACGCCCCCGGTTCGCGGCAATGCGCCTGCAAGTTCGACGTAGGTGAGCGCACCGCACAGGGTGAAGAACCCTCCCAATACCCAGGTAAACAAGAACCAACCTTCTTGCGGTACCTTCAGGGCTATGCCTGCGGGCGAGCGAAAGATTCCGGTGCCGATTGTTGTTCCAACCAGAACGGCGATGGCGCTCAACAGCCCCAGCTTACGGGGGAGTTCATCCCGACCCCTGCTGCGAGTCTCGGTTTCAACCAATGGCTGCGCGCGTTCTTCCACGAGATGAGGGCAGATTATAGATCGCTTCGATAATCGTCAAGGCAGGATACACATGTCACCGCTCGGCTACCGCAGACCTCGATACAGAGGAACTCTAAGAGTCGCCTCGCGATTTCAGGAGAGACAAAAAGGGCGGTAGCAGCCTCCTCTACAGATCCGCGCGACCTGAACTCGCGGGCAACCGCGGACCACTTGTCTCGTTGCTCGAGCACGTCACGCCACTTCGCAGGCACTCTGCGGTCGAAGAGGTCGAGCCTGATCTCTTCGCCGCAAAGCGGGCAGACTCCAACACCATCTTCTACCGCTTGAGCCACGAGCGCACCGTGAGGAAAAGAGTGACCATGCCAGCGACCATAGCAACCATGAGCGAGCCGACGGAATAGCCATGCAGATGATTGAACTGACTTCTCAGCGTGCCGGGAGGGAATTCAATCACCCACCCCATCGCCTCCCGAAGCCTGACCATCTCAGGCGTGATCCAGAAGTGTGACAGCGCCACAGCTACGACCATCAAGCCGATCAGTATCAACCGAATGGATTTCGCACCGCTTCTCGCTCTCCAACTGACGAGCTGAATAACTATCAGCAGCCCGCCGATCACCAGCCCGAGTATTTCGACCTTTGTGATCGTGGAGGTAACCAGCAATCCGACCAGTTCACGCGACGGCAATACGGCGAATCCCGACTGCGGCACGGCAAAGCTGAAGAAGCCCATCGCTCCAAGCCACACGCCTAGCAACAACACTTCGACGAAAGCCAGTACCTGATAACCAACCCCAGAACCGGCAGCTGCCGCCCTTTCCGTGTCCTGGTGAGTCGTGGTGCTGACCGCCATTTCTCGTCCTCAGCTCAAGCACCGCCAGACTTGATGTGATGAAAGTGAGTGATGTACTTCTCCGCCGCAAGAGCCGCCACAGTCGCATCCCCAACGGCGTTGGTGATCTGGCGAACCAATTGAGACCGTAAGTCCCCCGCCGCATATAGTCCGGGGATGTTGGTCTCCATGCGCTCGTTGGTGATCAGGTGGCCGCTCACGTCATGCTCCGGATGATCGTCCAGGAAGTAGGTGTTCGGCGTGAAGCCTATGAAGATGAAGACGCCCTGAGTCGGATGCTCATAGACCTGATCGGTCTTCATGTTGCGCAAGACCATGTGGCCGACTTCTTTGTCGCCCTTGATCTCTTCCACAACTGTGTCCCAGATGACTTCGACCTTGGGATTCTTGAGTAACTGATCCTGAAGAATCTTCTGCGCGCGAAACGCGTCGCGTCGATGAACGACGAAGACCTTTCTGCCAAATCGCGTCAGATAGTTCGCCTCCTCGACCGCTGCATCCCCGCCGCCAACCACGGTGATCACTTCTCCGTTGAAGAACGCGCCGTCGCACACCGCGCAGTAGCTGACCCCTCGGCCCGAGAACGCTTCTTCGCCCGGCACCCCGAGCTTGTACGGCGTGCCGCCCGCGGTTGCAATCACGGTCAGGGCTTGATATTCGTGCTCATCGGTCTTGACCTCGAAGTAGTCTCCCACCTTGCGGACGCTCTTCACATCTTCTCCAGTCCTGATCTCGACTCCGAACTTCCGCGCGTGTTTTTCCATCAACGCCGCAAGCTCGACCCCGGTAATGTGCTCGAAGCCGGTGTAATCTTCGATGGCGTCGGTGAGGAGGAGTTCGCCACCAGGCAAACTCATTTTTTCGACAATGATGGTCTTGAGGTTGGACCTTGACCCATACAACCCTGCAGTCAGTCCCGCCGGCCCCGCCCCGACGATCAACATTTCAACAGACTCTGGCATTTATTCCTCCGTCGATCCTCAAGGCGTTACGATTGTCTGCTATGAAATACCGTGCGCCTCTGGCACTATTCCAAAAGTTACTCTGAATATGCGACGCCTGAGTTCAAGTGATCGGTTATTATATAGCCGCCAGGGAGCTAAGGCAATTAACTACGCTTTGAAGGCGACGGTTCAGGGCACACAATCGAAGATGAGTAGTCACACGTCGAGAGTCCGAACCCGCCTCCTGACCGCACTCTGTATCCTGTCCGTCGCCACCCTGATAATTGTCTTCAATGGCGGCATCAGCGTAGGTCTCTCCAACCACGCGGGGCTACTTCCGGTGGTGCGACGCATCCTCGACAGTAACTATCTTCCCGGGGATTTCGGTATCTCGGTTCGTTTCTTTCATCACCGAGTCTTTGCATATCTCGTAGCGGGTTTCTCGGCGGTTTTGGGAGAGGATAATGCATTGATCCTGCTCGCAGCGGTTGGGATGATCCTGCTGAGCGCCGCCCTCTTCGTTCTCTGCCGCGTGTTGGACCTCCGGCTGGCGGGATTCGTCGTGGTGGGTCTGTTTCTTGCAACCAGGCTTGCCTGGACGGGCTTAGGTCTCGAAGAGAATACCTTCGCCGGCAACGCCGACATCATGCCGACGACGTTTGCGCATGCGGTTCTGATGCTGGCAACTGCAAGCCTGCTAAAGGAGCGGTATAAACTCACCGGATTCCTGGCCGGCATGGTCTTGCTGTTGCACCTTCAAATTGGGCTGATCTTCGCGGTTGTCCTGTTTCCGTTCTTCGCAGCGAGGGTGAAAGCGATCGGGCCAAGGGAACTCGCCGCGACGTTGGTGCTCTTCCTGGTGCCGGCCTCGCCGGCGCTCATTCACTTCTTTGAGATGTTAGCCTCCGGTTTGTCGAACTCGTCCTTCACGCTCGACTACATCAACTTCAGGCACCCACATCACTTCGAGTTGCAGTCGGCCACCGCCGGTGCCTGGGTAGTCGTTCATCTGGCGATTCAATGCGGGGCTTATTACTGGCTGAAAAAAAAGAGCAGGCCCGAAGCGTTCGCGATCGGAGTGCTGATGAAGATGAGCTTGATGATTGCGGCTTTGTCACTCCTGCACTTCCTGGACTACTACGTCCTTCAGAACGGAGCGATCTCAAAGATTCAACTTTTGAGGCTGAGTCCTGTGATCACGCTGTTTGGAGCGCTCTCGCTGGTTACTGCTCTCACAGTCTGGGAGAAGGAGCTACAGAGCGAGGAGCGAGGGAGGGTGATTCTGCGCCCCGCAAGCTTTTGTTTAATTTCTGTCGCGCTGCTGTGGACGGGCTACTGCTTGATCCGTTGGCCTTCCGCGTATAAGTTCGGGGTTAACAGGTACGCAGCCCAAGAGACTTCGTGGGTGGATATCTGCCTCTGGATCAGGGATCACGGCCCGACCGGTACGACTTATGTCACTCCGCCCGATAAGGGAGGATTCACCTATCTGACGAATCGCTCGACGGTCGTGGAGTTCAAGATCAATCCGGACGGTGGACTCTACCTCGCGGAGTGGTATGAGCGACTGCGGGATGTCTGTGGCACGACGCTGCCGCAGGCCAGGGGGTACGAGAATCAACCAAGGCTGAGGGACGCGTACGGCTCGCTGAATTCGGACCAATTCGGCGCCTTAGCCGAGAAATACGGCGCGGGCTGTGCTGTATTACCGGCGTCATCGCTGGTTGACTTTGAAACCCTGTATCGAAACCAGGACTACAGACTGGTGATCGTTCCAGGCGACAGAGCCAACTGAGCCGCCCTTGCATAGGTTCATTGTGTCCTTCGATTCAAGACAAAGTTTGCCATCACTCGAACACCAAAGCCGGTCGCGCCTTTCGCCATGTAAGGCTTCGCCTGCTCCAGCCAGGCCGTTCCGGCGATGTCGAGGTGCGCCCACGGCAACGAGCCTGCAAAGTGCTTCAAGAACGCAGCCGCTGTTATCGCCCCGGCGCTGCGATTTCCTACGTTCTTCACATCGGCGATGTCGCTTTTGATCAGCGTGCTGTACTCGGTATCCAGCGGCAATTGCCAGAGCCGCTCGCCGCACTGTTCTCCCGCTATGACGAGTTCATCAATCAGAGCCTGGTCGGACCCGACGACCGCGGCCCGGACTGCGGCCAGCGCAATCACGCAGGCTCCGGTCAGAGTGGCCGCGTCTACAATGTGCGTGGCTCCGTGGTTGATCGCATAAGTGATCGCGTCGGCGAGTATCAACCGGCCTTCGGCGTCAGTGTTGACAACCTCGATAGTCTTGCCGCTCAAGCTTCTGACCACATCGCCCGGTTTCACGGCTCGACCAGAAGGTAGGTTTTCAGAAGCCGGGACGACTCCGATCACGCGAACAGACGGCTTGAGCCGCGCAATCACTTGCATGGCGCCGATGACGGCTGCCCCGCCTCCCATGTCGTACTTCATCTCTTCCATGTTGAGCGCGGGTTTGATCGATATTCCACCGGAATCGAAGGTAATCCCCTTCCCGACCAGAGCGATCAGGTCACCGCTAACTGGGGCGTCGCCATCCGGGTTGTATGTCAACATGGTCAAGGTTGCCGGCTCGGCGCTGCCACGGGAAACCGCAAGCAGAGCACCCATACCCATCTCTTTCATCTGTTCTTCGCCGAGTGTTTCAGCCTGAAGTCCTTCACGAGCGGCCATCTCTTGAGCACGCCGGGCCAGTTCGGTTGGGGTCATCGTGTTTCCCGGCTCGTAGGCCAGCGCCCGCGCGAAGTTCGTTGCTTCGGCCATGATGGCCCCTACCGCCACCGCGGACTCAATATCAGCGGCGGGCGACTCGCTAACTTTCGTTAGCGAGTCGATCCGCCGAGTCTCTTCCGATTTCGATTTGAGGAGGTCGCCATCCATAAGACCGAGGACCGCCCCTTCAACGATTGCCCTTGCGCTCTCACCGTTGAGCTTGTCGCGCAGAAGGAAGGCGACTGATCCGGCGCGACGTCCAGCGAGTATGCGGATCGCCGAGCCGGCCAGGCGTTGAAGGTCGATAGGCCCTGCGTCCTCGAACGTCCCAGCGCCATAAAACAGCAGTCGCTGCGCGCCGTTGCCGCCCCCGTTGTAAAGAAGGGTCCAGCGATCCTTCTTACCATCGATGTCGCCGACATCGTAAGCATGCGACACGCTTCCTCCGGTGAGGCTGTCTAAGAGCGCGAGTGCTCCGTCGCGTGGGGTTTCGCCGGCAAAAACGGGCACGATCAAGACGTCTTCTTTGATTTCGTTCAGACTCGTCCGGCAGGCAGTAATCTTCATGAATGCTGAGCGCCTCCATTTCGCGAAACCGAGGAGGGTCCGATCCGGATCCTGAGGTGTGGTTTAATCCGAAATCGGCGAAAAGAACCCTTATGA
>JBGPFL010000042.1:0-12866 GCA_041483295.1 Blastocatellia bacterium
AACCAGGCAACAGCCGACCTCGCGAGGCAGATCGTCAACCATGGGCGCCTTGGCCAGTACGAGCACGATCTCCTGGGATTCAATTTCCGCCTCACGAACTTTGCGGCGGCAATCGGGCTCGGCCAGCTTGAGAAATTGGATGCGAACAACAAGCGCCGCCGGGACATCGCGGCCCACTATACCAGAGAATTTTCCGGACTTCCCTGGCTCACGACGCCGACTATTCCCGCCGACCGGACACACGTCTTTCACCAGTACACGGTGCGGACCAAGCGGCGCGACGCGCTAAAGCAGCATCTCGCCGACCATCAGGTGGGGAGCTTTGTCGTCTATCCGATCCCCAACTGCCAGCAGCCCCTCTACAAGGGAAAGTGCGGTTGCGGGGAGTCCGGGGTCAAGGTTTGCACGGTGACGAACGAGGCGGCGCGTGAGGTGCTCTCGATTCCGGTCCATCCCCTTCTCGGACGTCTGGGTTCCGATCAGCACGGCAAAGACAAGCCTTTATCGCGGCCAATTGGGTGGCGGATTTCAGGCGATCATGCTGGCCAACAGCGCGGCCGATTTCCCCATCATCAAGGAAGAGTTCAAGTCGCGGATCGCTCAGATGGAGTTCCCGGATACCAGCCCCGTCAACAAAGCAATCGGCGACACTGAGACCCAGTTCGAGTTCGCATCCAGACAGTTCAGTCCGGGACAGGCCGACAATCATCCAAAGAGTCTTCTTGCGGGCATAGCCATGCTGATGGTGCTGTTCATGCTTCTGCCCGCGGTCAATCTGATCAACATCAACATAAGTCGCATAATGGAGCGAGCCGGCGAGATAGGGGTTCGCAAGGCGTTCGGCGCTTCGTCGTGGACCCTGGTGGGTCAGTTCGTGGTCGAGAACGTACTGCTCACGCTCATTGGGGGAGCAATCGCTCTTGCGGGTTCATACCTTGTGTTGCAGGCGTTAACTGAAAGCGGACTGATTCCATATGCCCAGTTTCATCTCAACTATAGGATCTTTCTTTACGGACTGAGCCTGGCAGTCTTCTTCGGACTTTTCTCCGGTGTCTATCCTGCATGGAAGATGTCCAGGCTGCACCCGGTACAGGCTCTGAAAGGAGGTGTGCGATGATCAAGCACCTGTTCAAGATGGTGTGGAACCGCAAGCGAACTAACTTCCTGATCACGGTCGAGATCTTCTTCTCCTTTCTTGTTTTGTTCACGGTGATACTCTTCGGGGTGTACTACACCGACAACTATCGCCAGCCACTCGGATTCTCGTATCAGAACGTTCTGAACATAAGTATTACAAGAGACAGGCGAATCGACCGCTCTCCGCCCGGCGAACCAAATCAGGCGACGACGGGCCCTAAGGAGCCGTCCCCGTCGCTGGTCATCGCTCGGCAGCTCTTCCTCACATTCCGGGATTTCAACGAGATCGAGTCGTTCGCCGGCGCCAACATCCCTCCCTATTCGACCTCTACCTCGATCACCTCTTACGATCTGGCCGTAGGAACGGTGGTCATCTACACCAATGACGCAACCGATTCGTTTGCGGATACCATGGGCCTGAATGTCACACGAGGAAGGTGGTTCAGCAAAGAAGACGACGGCGTCGGCTATTTGCCCGTAGTGATCAACGAAAGATTGAGCCGCAATGTCTTCGGTAATGAAGACCCCATCGGAAAGAACCTCGTACGCGACGCCCGCCCGCGGGACGGTGCGGTTGAGCCCGAGCAGCGCGTAGTTGGGGTTATCACCGACTATCGCAAGGACGGTGAGTTCGCCGGCCTTGAGAACTACATGTTTCAACGACAAAACCTGAATGACTCTGGGAGCGAGCCGCCGGAGCACATTCTTGTAAGGGTGCGGAAGGGTACGACCGCCGAGTTCGAAGCCAGACTGATGTCGCGAATGCAGGCAGTGGCAAAGGATTGGTCTTTTCAAATCGAACCGTTGGCCGACGCGCGGGAGGTGCGCCTTAAATTGAATCTGGCTCCGATCATTGCTGCCGGATTGGTCGCCGTGTTTCTGATGATAATGGTCGCGCTCGGACTGACGGGAGTGCTCTGGCAGAACGTCACTCAGCGAACAAAGGAGATCGGACTTCGGAGAGCAAAAGGTGCGACTGCCGGAAATATCTACACCCAGATACTCGGCGAGTTGCTGGTCATAACGTCATTCGGCCTGGTCATCGGTATCGCGGTGGTCGTCCAGTTTCCGCTGCTCGATCTGATCGGATTCATCAACGACAAGGTGTACATCTGGAGCGTGCTCCTGTCGTTGTTCCTTATCTATGGACTGACGTTGCTATGTGGCCTGTATCCGAGCCGGCTTGCGACTCGAGTGCAGCCCGCTGAGGCTTTACATTATGAGTAGGCTATAATCACGCCGATGGAACAAGCCAGGGAGCCATCCAGCAATACGGGCGAGATGATCCTGATCGTCGACGATGATCCGTCCGTTACTGCGTCTCTGGCTCTGTTGCTTAAGCAGGCGGGCTATACATCGAAGTCCGCTGCCTCCCCTTCCGAAGCAGTCGCTCGGATCGAGTCTGAGCAATTCATCCTAGTCCTCCAGGACATGAACTTCTCGCGCAACACCACGGGTGAGGAGGGTATCGCTCTGCTCAACCAGATCAAGGCGCGCAGACCTGAGCTGCCGATCATCCTGATAACCGCCTGGGGATCAATTCAGCTCGCCGTCGAAGGAATGAGGGCCGGCGCCTCCGACTTTGTGACCAAACCGTGGACTCATCACCAACTCATGCACTGTGTCCGAACCGCACTCGGCGTCGCTGCGGCTTCCCAACGCGGGAGAGAGAAGGCGCCCGCTCGCGAGGAGATCGACGCGAACTACAACTTCACGAATCTCGTCGGACGCCATCCCAGGTTCCTCAAGACTCTCGACATAATCGGCCGGGTGAGCTCAACGGACGCGTCGGTCCTCATCACCGGCGAAAGCGGCACAGGCAAGGAGTTGATCGCGGAAGCCATTCATCGCAACAGCGGTAGAAAGGGTGGACCCTTTATTAAGGTGAATCTCGGCGGAATCTCGGCGTCGCTCTTTGAAAGCGAGATGTTTGGCCATGTGAAAGGCGCTTTCACCGATGCGCGGCACGACCGCAAAGGCCGATTCGAGATGGCCGACGGGGGTACGATCTTCCTGGATGAAATAGGCGACCTCGACCAGAGCTCGCAGGTTAAGATGCTGCGCGTGCTTCAAGACCGGACCTACGAGGTGCTTGGATCGAGCACCGCGCGAACGGTAGATGTGCGCGTCGTGTCGGCCACCAATCGGAACCTGGCTGAGATGGTGGGGAAAGGCGACTTCCGCGAAGACCTGCTATACCGTCTGAACCTGATCTCGGTGCACCTGCCGGCGCTTCGCGAGAGGGCATCGGACACACTGCTGTTGACGAGCCATTTTCTGCAGAATATCGGCAAGGTATACCGCAGGAACAATCTTGTCATCAGCGATGCGGCGCTGAGATGGCTGAGCGGGATGCCATGGCCCGGGAACATCCGCCAGTTGAAGCAACTCATCGAGCGAACTATTCTGGTGAGCGGCAAGGACGTTCTGGAGGTCGAAGACTTCACCCTGCCTCTCGGGATGGAAGCCGGTGACAGCCGCAAGGATGCTCTTCCCGAAGTGGGCAGCATGACTCTGGACGACATCGAGAAGGCGATGATCGTCAAGGCGCTGAGGCACCACGATGGCAACATCAGCAAGGTGGCAGAGGCGCTCGGCCTTAGCCGCGCGGCTCTCTATCGACGCTTCGAAAAGTTTGGGATAGTGATTCGTGATGCGTGATGCGTGATTCGTGATGCGTGATTCGTGATGCGTGGTTGAGCTTGTGCACTCGAGACCACAATGACATATTCAGACTGGGAGAAGAGCGTTTCGCGTACCATCGCATGGCGATCCGCTGTGGAAAGTCGAGGTGTATCGCTTGGCGCTATTCGCGGGTGATCTCGGATGGGAGGATGTTACGATGTTGATGAAGGACAGGCGAACGCTAGGGCTGAGTGACCAGCTCTACCGCGCACTTGGCTCCATCAGTGCGAACATCTCAGAAGGATACTCGCGCGGAACCGGTAGAGATCGCGCACGCTTTTACGAATACGCTCTTGGATCAGCCAGAGAAACCCGCGATTGGTATTACAAAGGGCGCGATGTCCTTGGCGAAGCAGTCACTGGCCATCGTCTCGATTTGCTCGCGAGCATCATTCGCCTTCTTTTGAAGATCATTCCCGATCAGCGAGGACAGTACATAAGAGACAGCGAAGAAGAGTACGGGAGCGCCCTCGAACAGACTGACCTTGCTCAATAACCAGATAGTTCCAGTATCTCGCATCACGCATCACGAATCACGAATCACGAATCACGCATCACGCATCACGCATGACGCATCACGCATCACGCATCACGCATCACGAATCACGAATCACGAATCACGCATCACGCATCACGCATCACGCATCACGAATCACGCATCATTCCTCTATGACCCTACGCCTCAAGTTCATCCTCTATCTGGTTGCCATTCATCTGCTGTTTGCGGGAGTCGCCATCTACCTCTTGCTTCAGCATCGCATCTGGCTTCTGGCTGTCGAACTCGTCTTTGTTGTTTCGCTAACAGGCGGATTGAAGCTTACTCGAAGTCTTTTTGGCACCATCGAGCTGATCCAGACAGGCGCCCAGTTCATGCGCGACCGCGACTTCTCATCGCGCTTTCGCGAAGTGGGTCATCCTGAGATGGATCAGTTGATTCAGATTTACAACCGGATGGCCGACCATTTGCGTGAAGAGCGCACCAAACTTCAAGAGCAGAATTACTTTCTTGATAATATCCTCGCCGCCTCGCCCTCGGGCATCATCACCCTCGACTTCGACAACCAGATCGCGATGATCAATCCCGCGGCTGAGCGACTGCTTCAGACTTCGAAAGAGGAGCTACTCGGCAAGAGACTGGCAGACCTGGAGACGCCTTTTGCCTCCGAACTCGATGTCCTTCAACCCGGCGAGTCGAAGGTCCTCCCGTTATTGGGCCGCCGAAGGGTCAAATGCCGGAAGTCCCAGTTCCTGGACCGTGGATTCCTTCGACACTTCGTGCTTATGGAGGAGTTGACCGAGGAGTTGAGGCAGTCAGAGAAGGCCGCCTATGAGAAGCTGATCCGACTGATGAGCCACGAGGTGAACAATTCGGTCGCCTCCGCCAATTCCCTGCTCCACTCCTGTCTGAACTACAAAGACCAGCTCGAGGTTGAGGACCGCCGGGACTATGAGGCCGCCCTGGCTGTAGTCATCGCGCGAACCGAGCAGTTGAATGCCTTCATGAAGAGTTTCGCCGACGTAGTGCGCCTTACGAAGCCGCAGGTTCAGCCATGCGACGTTCAGGAACTACTCGAGAGCATCTCTCTGTTGATGCGAGCCGAGAGTTCGCAAAGACAGATCGAGTGGAAGTTTGAACTCCACGCACAACTCGATGCGGTCCCTATGGATCGCGGCCAGATGGAACAGGTGTTCCTGAATATAGTGAAGAACGCAATCGAGGCGATAGGAGAGCGAGGGACTATAACCATCCGCTCCGGCATCCGCGCAGGAAGACGATTCGTAGAGATTGAAGACACCGGCTGCGGGATCAGTCCCCAGGTGCGCGCAAATCTCTTCACTCCGTTCTTCAGCACGAAGGAGCACGGCCAGGGAATCGGCCTGACTCTGATCGAAGAGATCCTGGACCAGCATCGGTTTGAGTTCGCGCTCGAGGGGCAGCCGGGAGGGCCGACCAGGTTCACGATCCAACTCTGAAGGAAGGTGCAGCCACGAATTACACGAATTCCACGAATGACGATCACGAAATACATTCGTGTACTTTCGTGGAATTCGTGTGATTCGCGGCTGCACCTTCTTCGTGGCTTTGCTCTCTACAAGAGACTGACGATAATAAGCAGTATGCCGAAGAGGAAACGAAACCGGGTTGGTCTTCGGATACCGATCGTCCAGATTGCCGGACTCCTACTGGTTCTCGCGCTCGTGAGCGCTTTTCGATTCCCCCCATCGCTGACAGCCAGTCCAGTCTTAAGAACACGAGCGCCCCTGACTCAGGAACAGAAGAGAAGATTCTCGCTAACAGTGGTTGATGAGAACCTCGTCGCAGTCGGCGCCGCGCGAGTCCTCTTTCTTCACCGCGACACTCAAGCGGTCCTCAAGGGTGAGACTGACTACGCAGGCCGCTGTGATCTCGCCGGCCCTCAGCCCGGGGTCTATCAGCTTCGAGTCGAAAAGGAGGGCTTCTACGCGGCAGTCATTAACGATGTTCAGGTTGAGGAGGCCGGGACCCTCGAAGTCGCGCTCCACCATGTGCAGGAGTTCTCTGAGGTGATGGACGTGGTCTCCTCGCCACCGGCAATAGATCGCACCAGGACCTCCGCGAGCGATAGCCTCACTGGGCAGGAGATTCTCACAATTCCCTACCCTACCTCGCGCGACATTCGCAACGCGTTGCCGTTCATTCCCGGCGTCGTGCAGGACCCCGGCGGCCAGCTTCACGTGAACGGGTCTGCCACTAACGAGATTCTCAATCAGATGGACGGCTTCAACATATCCCATCCGGTCAACGGAGCCTTCGAATTGCGGCTTAGCGCAGATGCTGTTCGTTCAGCGGAAGTGCAGGGCAGCCGCTACTCGGCAGAGTACGGCAAAGGCTCTGGCGGAGTACTGAGCCTGACGACGGGAATGGGCGATGATCGCTATCGCTTCTCGGCTACAAACTTCGTGCCGACGATTCAGAACCGGAAGGGTTTGCATCTGGATAATTGGACACCGCGAGCGACTCTATCGGGTCCGATTCGCAAGAAGAGAGCGTGGTTCCTTGACGCCGGCGACGCCGAGTACAATCTGGATATCATCGAGGATCTCCCGAAGGGCGCCGATCGAAACAGTTCCTGGAGGTTCAGCAACCTTGCAAAAACGCAAGTGAACCTCAGTCAAAGAAGCATCCTGAGCGGAAGCTTGCTTGTCAATCGGTTTCACTCTGATCACACCGGCCTGTCGCGCTTCACTCCCTTCGAGACGACTTTCGGCCTCACGGAGTCGGCGTACCTTCTGACTTTGAAGGATCAGTCTTATCTTCCAAACGGCATACTCCTGGAGGTCGGGTTGGGCGTCAATCGGTTTCGAACCGAGGAGGAACCACTCGGGATATTACCCTATGACATCCGGCCGGAGGGTGTGAGTGGGAGTTTCTTCAGAACGGCTGAGAGTCGCGCCGTGCGAACACAGCTTATCGCAAATGCGATCTTTCCGGGATTCGACTTCAGAGGGCGCCACGAGTTCAAGGCAGGCGTCGATGCGGATAGGATCACTTACGATCAGTTCTTCGCGCGGCGCCCCATTTCGATCTTTCGGGAGGACGGCACGTTGTCGCGGCGGATTCTGTTCTCTGATGGTCCGGGCTTCCGGAGACAGAACGTGGAGTTGAGCGGCTTCGCCCAGGACCGCTGGTCGATATCGGATCGGCTTCTGCTCGAGTTCGGGCTTCGTTCGGACTGGGATGAGATCGTTCGCCAGGTGAGCCTATCGCCGAGGTCTGCACTCACTTACTTGATGACCGCCGATGGACACACAAAACTCTCGGCAGGTTTCGGGGTGGTTCACGATGGCAGCAGTCTCGATTTCGTGACGCGTCCGTCGGCCGGACGGCGGGTAGATTTCGTCTACGCCGAAGACGGCCGGACGCTCGCGCTTCCACCGGTGAACATCTCCTTTGTGGTAAACGAACGGGACCTGAGGTGTCCTCGGTTTCTGAATTGGAGCGTTGGAATTGAACGCAAGCTGCCTGCCTCCGTTTACCTGCGGGCCGAGTTTGTTCAGAAGCGCGGCCGCCACGGCTTCGCTTTCGTGAACGTCGGCGCGAGCGCTCCGGACCAACCGGTGGGTCTGTTCGAGCTACGCAACAATCGGCGCGACCGCTACGATGCGCTGGAGGTCACAGTGCGCAAGACGTTCAAAGAGAGCTACTCGCTCTTTGCTGCTTACACGCGGTCGGCGGCCCGTTCGAACTCCGTAATAGATTTCAGTCTGGACAGTCCAGCTTTGAGCCGGCAGGTGGGCGGCCCGATGCCGTGGGACTCGCCCAACAGGCTGATCGGGTGGGGATCGATGCCGCTGGTCAAGCATTTCGATCTGGCCTATTCGCTGGAATGGCGGGACGGATTTCCCTTCAGCGTGTTCAATGGCGACCAGCAGATCGTGGGGTCTCCGAACTCCCGGCGCCTTCCATTCGTCTTCTTACTGAATGCACACATTGAGAAGCGGCTTCGCCTATTTGGCTACCGATGGGCTTTGCGAGCGGGCTTCAACAATCTGACAAACCGCGCGAACCCAACCGGGGTCGACAGCAACGTAGCGTCGCCGCAGTTTCTCACTTTCGGCGGTGTGCAGCATCGCACCTTCATCGGGCGCGTTCGCTTTCTGGGAAGCAAGTAGAGAAATGCGAATTTCGAAATGCGAATTGCGAAATTCGGATTTCGCGCCACATTTCGCACTTCGCATTTCGCATTTCCCAATTCTTTTGATTGACAACAAGCGCGCAGAGTACTAAAACCACAGCCGGGAGATCGCTAATGAAAACCACAAGCTCGCTTTTGATTCTCGCTTTCCTGACTCTGGTGGTGACAATTGGTCCGGTGTCTCAGGGCCGTACTGCCTCCCTGCGCAGCAAGCTTTACGTTGACAATGCAGAAGGCGATGAACTCACAATCATCGATCCCGTCACCTTCAAAGTGATCGGCAACGTCAAAGTCGGAGAGAATCCCCACGGACTGGCCGCATCGCCCCGCAACGACCGTCTCTACGTGAGCGTCGAGGGCATTGACAGCTTACTCTCCATCGACACCAGGACCGATCAGATCCTCGGCAAAGCCGCCGTGGGTTCCCTGCCGAATCAGGTGACCGTCACGGCCGATGGAAGGTTTGTCTACGTCCCGCTCCGGGGGGTGGGCGCAGTCGACATAGTCGATACCGCGTCAATGAAAGCGGTCAAGCGAGTGCCCCTTGCCGCATGGCCTCACAACAGCTATACGTCCGCCAACGGCAAGCACGTCTACGTCACGACCATGACCGGGAAAAAGATCTTCGTGTTTGACCCGACAACTCACACGATCACGGCCGAGATTGAGCCGGGCGGTGTGGTACGCCCGGTGGCGTTGACCAAAGATGAATCGCTGGCCTATGTGGCTCTATCGGAACTGCACGGATTCGCGATCGTAGATCTGAAGCAGCGTAAGACCATCAGGAGAGTCGAACTGCCTCCGCTGCCGCCAGACACGCCTCGGCCCTATCTGGACACCTACACACACGGCCTGGCTCTGACGTCTGACGAGAAGGAGTTGTGGGTGACTAGCTGTCCAGGGTCCGCCGTTTACGCCTACTCGGTTCCAGATCTGACGTTGAAGGCTCGCGTTGACGTCGGCAAATTCCCGAACTGGCTTGCGTTCACGCCTGACGGCAAGACTCTCTTCGTGAGCAATACTCTTTCAAACACAGTTTCGGCGATCGATGTAAGAAACAAGAAGGTGGTCGCAACCATACCGGTGGGAAAAGCGCCAAAGAGACTGCTCGTTGTGACGCCACCAGAGAATGGAAGGCCTTAAGTTCAGAGTTCAACCTTCAGGTCGCTCGAGGCCTGCCTTTCAGGTCCAGCGCAAGGACGTGTGAGAGGTCAGAGTCCCACCTTTCAACCGGTATATGCCACGAAGACTCGAAGACACGAAGCCGCAACAGGTCAATGGGCACCTCTTTACACTCTTGGCGTTTCTTCGTGTCTTAGCGGCGAGCGGACAGTTTTCCGTCAGTCGGTACGCATCGCTTCCAGCGTGCGGGTCGATTTCTTCAGCGTGCCTGATTGCGGATGCGCACGCTGGAAGCGTGCGTACCACGACAGCGAGTGACGACCATCACCTCGACACGTAAGGGGGAACCTCATCGATGAAACGCTTTATCACCTCGTTCTTCGTCTTGCTCGGCATCACAGCCACCGTGTGTGGCCAGGGCCCGGGATCGACTCCGGGAGTCGGCGCGCTGCGTAACCTCGCCAACCTGCGCGAAGGCGTGAAACGGCTGCGCGTATCCAGCTACGACCGCACCGGCGCCAACCGCGATTTCCTGCAGAACATCGAAGCCGGCAAGAAGGCTACGTTGGCCGAGATTCAAGGAGCGGGAACCGTCACTCACATTTGGGTGACCATCTCCTCGCCGGAGCGTTATCACCTCAGGCGCATCGTCCTGCGCGCTTACTGGGACGGCGAGACCGAGCCAAGCATTGAAACGCCAATAGGCGACTTCTTCGGCCTCGGATACGGAGAGGCCAACTATTGGGCGAGCGCTCCCCTGGCAGTCTCCGATCGCGCGCTCAATTGCTTCTTCCCGATGCCCTTCTCGAGAGGCGCGCGGATCGAGATCGAGAATCAAGGCGAGCGGCCCATAGGCGCGTTCTACTACTACGTCGACTATGAGTCGTATCAAACAGGCTCAGAGTCTGCTCGGGCAACCGAGCGGCAGGGGCGCTTTCATGCCTGGTGGAATCGCGAGTTGACCAAAGCCGGCGATGGATCGCCCAATAAAGATGGAAAGAGCAACTACCTGATAATGGACACGACCGGGCGCGGCCACTATGTGGGCGTGGTGATGCACATTCAGGGACTGGCTACCGGTTGGTGGGGCGAAGGCGACGATATGATGTACATCGACGGCGAGGCAATGCCGACGTTGAATGGGACAGGGCTGGAAGACTACTTTTGTGGCGCATGGAACTTCAATCTCTTGAACCGCGAGTACAACTTCCCCTACTTCGGTTATTCGCGCAAAGGCAATGCCCACCCGGACTACACCGGCCGGCACTCGATGTATCGCTTTCACATCGAAGATCCGGTAACGTTCGACAAGTCCCTTCGAGTGACCATCGAACACGGGCATGCGAATGATCGCGGGGATGACTACTCCTCGGTTGCCTATTGGTATCAGACCGAGCCGCACAAGAAGTTTCCGCCTTTGCCTGCCGTGTCCAATCGGCTGCCGGTCGATAGCTGGACCGCAGTTCCAAAATGACTTGAAGGAGGTACGAATGAACAGCTCGACCGATAAGATTGTCGGCGCATGGTGCGGAACCGCCAAGGGCGGTTTGTCCCGCATCACGATCGACCTGAAGCTTCAGGGCGAAGACCTCACCGGCGCGTTTTGCGTTGATGCGCTCGTGGGCACACAGGCTACAAGAGCCCTTGATCTCACGATGACCAACCTGATGTTCGACGGCCAGACTCTTTCCTTTAGGATGGAACGAAGCGAAGGCCCCGCAATGGTAATGAAGCTGCTGGGCGAGAATGAGGCTCTCTTTAGCCCTGGACTCGATCCCGAGAAACTGGACCTCAGTGATCCGGACACAATTCGCGCAATGAAGGCACACCAGGTTATACTGTTCAAGTCATGAACCGCACCGTTGCCGTTACGATCGCTATCCTGTTCGCGTTGCTGACTGCCTCGCCGAGCCCTCCGGCATCGCCGAGCTGGGTGCTTACGTGGTCGGACGAGTTTGATGGAGCGGCCGGCCTGGGACCCGATACGACAAAGTGGGGATTCGACATTGGTGTTGGTCAAAACGGGTGGGGCAACAATGAGCTGGAGTACTACACGAATCGCACGCAGAATGCCTCAACCGACGGGACCGGCAACCTTGTCATCAAAGCCATCAAAGAGACCTTCACTGGAACTGGCGGCATCACGCGCGACTACACCTCTGCGCGGCTGTTGACCAGCGGCAAGTTCACCCAGCGATTCGGCCGATTTGAAGCGCGCATCAAGCTTCCCGTTGGGCAGGGCATCTGGCCCGCCTTCTGGATGCTCGGTGATGACATCGCCACGGCCGGCTGGCCTACCTGCGGTGAGATCGACATCATGGAGAACCGTGGCCGGGAACCTTCTATCAATTACGGGAGTCTACACGGACCTGGTTATTCCGGCGGCAACCCTCTTTCGTCGAGCTACACGCTGCCTGGCGCGGAGCGCTTCACAGATGACTTTCACATCTTCGCAATCGAGTGGGAACCGAGCGCGATTCGCTTCTACGTCGATGGCAACCTTTACCAGACGAGAACGCCGTCCGATGTGCCGGCCGGCCAAAGATGGGTCTTCGATCATCCGTTCTTCATCCTGTTGAACCTTGCGATCGGCGGGAATTTCGGAGGCAATCCCGATTCGACGACGACCTGGCCGCAGATGATGCTGGTCGACTATGTGCGGGTTTATCGCGATGCCAGTGTGCACGTTCCGACCATCAGCATGGTATCGATCAGTAAGAAAGATCTGATCGTTGAGGGACGGGACTTCGACGCCGGCGCTAAGATAGTGCTGAATGGAGAGCAGCAAAAGACTCGAGGCGATGAATCGGATCTCGGAACCCTCGTGGGCAAGAAAGTCGCGAAGAAGATCGGCCGCGGTGAGAGCGTGATACTACAGGTGAAGAACTCTGATGGGACCCTTTCGCCCGAGTTCAACTTCACACGTCCCTAGGGGGAAGGATCTAGGATTTAGCCACAAGACTCGAAGACACAAAGGCGCACCAAGTGAATGGCACACACATCTCTTGGTGCCCCTCGTGTCTTGGTAGCAAGAACGTAGTTTTTCCGCAACCTGCTAGACGTATCGTGGATGATGGAGAGATATGGGGGGCGGCCGCGGAGGACCGCCCCGAACACTGGATCACATGAACTCTTCCATGAGTTCGTCAAACACTGCTCCATCCAGTCCAAGCTCCTGATGAACGAGCGGTCCCTTCTGCAAGACCGGCTCGCTATCCTCGTAGATCGGGATATCTTCCTTATAGA
>JBGPFL010000043.1:0-12832 GCA_041483295.1 Blastocatellia bacterium
GAATTCTCGCGGCACCACCAAGGTCGCTGAATTTCCGCTGGTCGTAATTTTTCGCATTGCCTCAGCCTTCGCACCCGGTAGCCTCTCCGCTCTTTTATCCGGATTGGTGCAGTCAACCGTTTGGATAGAGCATCGCGTCTGGTTCACCAAGGAATGGTGAACCTCGAAATTCTCCATTCGAATTTCTTATCTCACTCCCCATTCCCAAATTCCGTAGGCGACCTTCTTATCCAGCGGGTGCTTTGACTGTTTCAGCGTGAGCGCGATCTGACCCCGGTGCTGCGAGTCGTGAGCGAGAATGTAACCGAGGAAAGCCATCAGGTGCGGTTTGAAGCCCTTGATCTTCCCTTCCGCAATTCCCTTCTGAAGGAGCTGCCCCATCGCCGTCCCTGAATTTTTCAGACTGCGCTCCAGCAGCTTCTTATCCGAGGCCTTCTCCTTTTCGATCTTCTCCAAACCCTCCATCAACTCCGGCCCTGAGACCTTGAGCCACATCAGCCGGACGTTGTGAATGTGAGCAAACTGCTCGGCGACGCTGCGTCCCTTTGAAGCCGACACATCGTTTAATGCGTCTTTAGGGATTGCGTCGAGCATGTACAGATTGATTCGATTGTTGATGTTCCAGGTGTCGAGAATCTGCTTCTCCCAATCGGCATTCACTTACGTGGTCCTCCCTGTAGTCTTTTCTTTGCCTTTGCTCTGGCCCTTTTAAGCACAAGGGACATCCAACCTCCAGTCAACCTACCTCACAACCTAAGCAGTACTCCTCGGGCTTCGGATCCAGTGGCTCGTGAAATTGCCTGTGCGTAGATTCCAACCTGATTGCGATACTCCTCAAGCTTTCCCATGATCTCGAAGTCCGTCTTGAAGTCCACAACTATCCAGCCCACGTTCGGATCGTCCACGAACGCCAGGTCGACTTTGCCTTCCACCAATGTTCCGTCTTCGAGCAGCATCGCTACTGGAGCCTCGCGCCGGCATCGGCCCTCACGCAACGCCGCAGCAGCTCGCTTCAACAACGGGTGCTCGAACGCGCGCGATACCGTTTCGGTTGCTGCCGCGACCTCTTCCGAAGTCGCTCCAAGCAGTCGGCCTTGAAGCTCCGCAACTTCTTCGACGCCCGAGCGGTCGGCCTCAAGATCGACTAAAGCCAGAATCGCATGCACAAGTATTCCGAAGCGCTTGCCGTGCGGGCGCGAGAAGTCGATGCCGACTGTCTCGACTGTGACTTCATGCGCCGCACTAATACCTTGCGGGCGTTCTGTCTGCTGAATGTGGTCGGCTTTCGTTCGAGCGTGCTCGGTAGCCGTCACGACCCTCACACTTTGGGCGCCGGCCGCTTCCCGCAAGCGCACCCGCGAGGCCTGCCATTCACTGTGAGCCACAATCCCGGCCCGCGATCTCGTTCCCTCTTCGTCGGCTGCTATCAGCTTGTTGAGCCGTGACCCGACGTCCTCCTGCTTGCCCAACTCGAGCACAGAAGGGTCCCACCAAACGACCTGGTGCTCTCCTGTTTCGGGTTTGTGCCGACCAGGCGTGACCGAACCCGGTGGCCGCAGCACTCCCTTGGGACGCAGACAATTATCCGGTCCGAACTCCGGGCAGCCGGCCGGATGATTAGTCTCGGGAGTGAAGCCGCGATCAGCCGAAGGGAAGATCGCGGGGTTGAGCGCGCCGAGCCAGCGGTCGTCGTAGCGCTGATCTCCGACCGCTGAAACAACTAGCAAGTCGCGCGCGCGGGTCGCTGCCACGTACAATAGTCGTGCCGCTTCTTCGATGTCACGCCCCTTCTCTTCATAGGCGTGCTCCAGAAGCTCCGGCGGCGAGCAGCCTGCAAGCGTCATCACACATAGCCCGCGTTCGGGATCGGTCCATCGCGAAGCGTCGCGCGCGGCGTTGGCCGTCATGTCGGCGAGGATCACGACCGGAAATTCCAGGCCCTTCGCTTTGTGAACGGTCATTATGCGCACGCCGTCCAATCCTTCCTCGATTATGGGCGCGTCGCTCGCCTCGCCTGTCTCTGCTTGATCGACCAGCCAGTCATTGAACGCGCGAAACGAAATCAGCCCGCTGCGCTCGGAACGTCGCGCCATGTCCATCAACCTCGCCACGTTGGCAAGCGCCTGCTCGCCGGTGCTCCAGTTGGCAAAGCCCGCGTGCGCGCGCGTGGTCGCAAGCAATCGCCCAATCGTGTCGGCAATCGGCCGGCGGTTGCGACCTCGATGCAAATCGCGCAGCACTGCAAGCGCGCCGGCAACCTCGGCTGTAGACTCGGGCAGGTCTTCCGCCGGTTGTCGGAATGGGTGCAACGTCGAATGCGCGGCTCGATATACGAGTAACTGTCCGTCGGTCAGCGCGAACAGCGGCCCTCGCAAAGTGGCAAACACCGCAAGCTCATCGTCGGGCCGCTCGATCGCCGAAAGCGCATTTCGTATCGCCTCGATCTCCTCGCGCGCGTGAAACCCGCTCCCTCCCACAAGCAAATGTTGAAGCCGCCGAGCTTCGAGCGCTCTCACGTATGGTCGCGTAACGTCTTTCGCAAAGCTCCTGAAACGGCGGAACAACAAGCACACGTGCCGCGGCCGAATCGGAACGCGCTTGCTCGAGTCCGGCCGTTCGGTAACCGTCCAACCGCTCTCGCGCACCAACCACCCGACAAACGCGGCGATGCCGTCAGGCTCCGACTTTTCAATCTTCCACAGGATCGGCTTCCTGTAATCGGGACCGGGGTAGGGCTCGGGAACCGGCAGCACGACGACCGCAGGCTGAGAATCAATGCCGGGCCTGTGCGGCGCGAGCGGAACGTAGCGCGCTTGGGATGAGCCTTCACTGGGCGTCATCGCAAGCGAGAACGCTGCGTTCACAGCATCCTGAATCTGCGGCACTGAGCGAAAGCTCACGCTCAGCTCAAGGAGCCCGCCGCCGCTTGCAATGATCTGCCGTTTAACCGCCTCGTAGAGAGCAACGTCGGCGCGGCGGAAGCGATAAATCGACTGCTTGGGGTCGCCGACGATGAACAGCTTCCCTGGAATCGGCCGGACCCTCCGCCAGTCTTTCTCTTTCGGGTCGTCAGCAGCCAGCAGCATCAGTATCTCGGCCTGCAGCGGGTCCGTATCCTGGAATTCGTCGACAAACACCTGCGTGAATCGCTGCTGAAGCTCCTCTCGCACGGTTTGGTCTTCGCGCACCAGGTCGCGTGCGCGAAGCAGCAAGTCGAGAAAGTCCAAACACCCGGCGCGTTCCTTCAACCGTTTGTACTCTTCGATGATCGGCAGAATGTCGTCATGAAGCCGTGGGGCCAGATCGGCACCGGCGGATTCGACGAACTCCCGCACCCTCTCCCTGAGTGCATCGCGCCGTCTTTTCAATTCATCCGCGGGAAAATCGTCGCGCGTGTAGTAGGCCACATAATTCTTTGACTTCCAGGCCGACAGGAAATCAAACAGCCGCGCTTCAATGCCGTCGTAGTCACGGCCCGTGTCGTCTTCGGCACGGATCATGTCCGCAACGATGTGTTTGAGGTCGATCAGTGATTTGGTGAACCACTGTTTCGGATCGCCGCGATGGGCCCAGGCGGACAGCTCTTTCATCTCGGTGATCAAATCATCGATTGCGCTCTCGCGGTCGAATGCGGGATCGTGCCGCCACCTGGCTGGAAAGTCGCGACGCTCGATCAACTCCGACGCCGCACTGCGAAGCCTGCGCCTCGGACCTTCACCCGAGCGGCGCCGCGTAAGCGTAGCCGGTCTACCCGGCGAATATTCGCGCCGCGTCCGTCTTCGGAGTATGCGGCGAACGGCCTCGCTCGGGTTTGCAAGCTGTCCCTCGAACCAGCGGTCGAAGGCCATCTCGAACAGCGGTCGAGAGATTTCCTCCGAAGCGACTTCGAAGATCGGATCGATGCCGGCTTCGACCGGGCGCTCGCGCAACAGGTCCGCGCAAAACGAATGAATCGTTCCAATGCGAGCTTCCTCGAGCTGCGGCAAAGCGCCGGTCAGAAACTGTCGGGCCTCTGCTGAGACGTCGAGCGATTGCCGTTCGCGTTCGATCTCGGCTCTCAGGCGAAGCTTCAACTCGCCGGCTGCTGCATCGGTAAAGGTCACGGCGACGATGGCGTCGAGGCCGGCGCGGCCCGACTTGATGACCGAGATAATACGGCGAACGAGTTCGCTGGTCTTGCCGGTGCCGGCTGCGGCTTCTACGACAAGCGTAGTGTCCAGGTCGTTGCGAATTCGATTGCGGGCAGTCTGATCGGCAAGCTTCTCGGCCACCTTCTCAGGGGCTGGCTCCGGCCGGGCAAGCCCGCTCGAGGCAGTATCCACACTCGCAGGGTTCGAGTCGCCGGCGGCACGAGCCTTCTCACCCGGCGGCTCATCCGGCAACGCGTCAAAAAGACTCGGCGTGTCATCGCGCTTCTTCACGGTAGCTCGCGCAACCCTTTTAACTCGACCAGCCTATTTTGAGGCTTGCGACTTACCCGCAGCTCTTCCTGAGGTCCACACACGGCAAGATAATCACACCAGACGCATGCATCGCGCTCGGGCGCGGCAGGTAGGAAGCCTTCCGAAAGCGCGTGGCCGACGGCCTGGACCATGAGGCCAGCATAACCTCGCGCGAAGTCATCAAGCATCACTATTCGATCTTCGTAATTGCCATCAGCCGTGCAGTAATAAAGCCGCCCTGACTCGACCGGCCCGCCCAGCAGCTTCTCGCAGGCAAGCGCGTATAGCACTGGCTGAAGATGCTGGCCGCCTCCAATGACGACTCCCTGCTTCGCGCGAGCCTTGCCCGTCTTGTGATCCGTCGCTCGAAGCTTGCCCGTCACGTGGCGCTCGACAAGATCGACCGAGCCTCTCAACCTGAGCTCCCCATCTCGCTCACCGACGACCGGCACCGGCTCGGGTACGCTTGCCGGGTCTTCGTCTTCACGGCCGCGATCGGCGAGGCCGAAAGAGAGTTCGAACTTGTACGGCACCCATCCATCTTCAGCATCCGCATGCCGGCGAAGCCACTCGCGCAAGTCGGCGCCGATTGCATTGATTCCGTCTTCCCAGACCTTCGGGATCGCAGGCCACAGCTGGTCTTCATAGCGCCGGGCGACGCGATGCAGCACGTCGTTCACCGCTTCAATCACGCGATCGACATTCCGATGGGTCACCGGCAATTCCCCGGCCTCGCGCAGCAAAGTCAGCACTTCATACTGGACCTTGTGAAAGAGCGAGCCGCGCGTTAGCGGGTCGATGACTTCGAGAGCCGCCGGTTCCTCGCGCGGTTGGAGCCGGTGCACCGCCTGAAGGAAAAACCGGTAGGGGCATGCCGCAAAATTCTGAAGCGCGGTCGGCGAGAAGGACCGCGCGGCGAGTTGATGCTGCGCGAGGCTTTCGAGCTCCGATTCGTCCGGATCGACGAGGCCATCGAACGCAGTCCAGCGCTTAATCCATTTTCTTGAGCGGGCTCGCAACGCGCGCCCGAGGTGGGGGTTCGAATCCAGCAAGTAATGAGAGGTGCCGGACGTGGTTTCCGGATCCGCGTCCACCAACTGTGCGAGCAGAGCCAAGTCGTATTCGGCTTCGTCTATCGCATCGTTGGCTCGTTCAGGCGCGGGCCATCCCAGCCTGCCGGTAGAGCCTGCCTCCGCTCGCGTTCCAAGCTCCTCGAAACCCGGAAGCTCGCCTTCAGCCGCACGAAGAGCCTCCAATCCGTAGAACGACGGGACCCGCGGCCTCGATTGTTGAACGTCGATGCGCGGATAAGAAAGATAGGCGCGCCTGCGGGCGGCTCCCAGAGCCAATCTGAAGGCAAGCCGCTCGGCCGCTGCTCCGTCAGCTCGAGTCGTAAGCTCAGCTGTTTCGAGCTGGCGGCGCTCGGCATCGAAAAGGATCGGGTCTTCGACGACCTTTCGAGGGAACAGCTTCTCTGCAAGGCCCGGCACAAACACCACGTCAAATGTCATCCCGCGAGCGGCTTCCGTCGGGCCGATGAACACGCAGCCATATCGCGGGCCACGCGGAGCTATGGAAAGATCCCGAAGCCGGGGAGCCAGAACTTGCTGGACCTCAAACAACTCGACCGGGCCAACCGGCGACAGCGGTGCAAGTTCCGACAAAATCTCGATCACGCTCTTCGGCTCACGCAGCGCTCCAGAAGCAAGCTCGCCGAGCGCCGTGAGCCACTCGCCCCACGTCGCCCTGCTGGGCATCGCCGCCAGCTTCTTGATCAATGGCAGGGCGAACTCGCTCAGGTGAGCCAGGTCGCGGAGGTCGCGGTCCAGACGTGCAGCGTGGTTCTCCTCGTCGTCGCCGAGTTGATCGCGGCGAAGATGTAGCTCCCGTTCGAGCCCGGCGATTCGACGCTCCCACCTCTCCTCGCTGCCGATCACCGCCGATTCGACCAGCAATCGCTCCCAACGCCACGGCGCGCGAAGCGTCCCATCGACGACCGCCTTGCTTTCAGGTTCGAAGGGCAGCGGCGCGTCTTGCGGCTCGGAGTCCTCTTCGCCCTCCTCTTCCGCCGTTACGGGGAGCAAATCGTGTTGCGGCGGTGCCCAGTGCTCGTCGGTTTGAGGAGCACTCGCATCTGCCGGGTCGGGGACCTGGGCGAGCGAGATGTACTCCGCAAAACGGCGAGCCGACAGCCCCTCCGACTTGCACGCAAGCAAGGCCAACAATGCACGGCCAGCGGCGTCCGGTCGCGATGTGCCGCGCACAAAGTAGGCCGGGATCGCCGCGCGCCTGAAAGCCTCTTCGAGGTGTGAACGGTATTCGCCAGGCGAACGCAAAAAGACAGCCATTTGATCGAAAGGGACGCCTGCCGCGGCTTCAGCTTGAATCGATCGCACAATCTCAACGCACTCCCGGGCCTCGCCCGGCCAGGAGCTCAAGGTAACGGTGGAGTCGAGCGGCGCCTTCTCTGGTTTCGACTCTTCAAAGAGGTGGCTTCTGAGTGAGTTTAGTGAGCTTGACGAACTTGACGGGGAACCGCCGTCGAGATGCTCGCTCCGACACTCCAGCGCGCGCTCCAGATATTGAATCGTTCGCGTGTCGCCGCGAGCTGCGGTCGCGAGCGTCTCAGGGGCGCGCCTGGCGAGCGCCGCTATGAATGCCGCCTCGCGCTCGCCGGCGATCGGGAGATCCAGTAGAAGAAGCGGCAGCCCGACGGGAGGAGGAGCGGTCTCGGTTTGCGCCGATTGAATCGCCGCTTCGAATCTGGCCGCGCGGTCGGCCAGGCCGGCCGCCGTTAGCTCGCGTTCTATGCCTTCGGCAAGTGCAGCCAGGTCTGCACCGCCGCGTGGCAGCTGTCGGATGCTCTCGAGGCTCACGCTGTTCATCCGAAGCTCGCCGATTGTCCGTGTGACCGCCGTTGCGAATCCGGGGCGTCTGCCAACCGGGGCGAAGTATGAAAGAGCTTCGCCGGCCAGAAGCAAATGTACGGCTCGGGCTGAGATGGCGACGAGCGAAAGTCCGCTCAGGGGGACTCGTCCTTCACGCGCAAGAATTGGAACCGCCAGGCTCGAGGTGAGACGTTCGAGCGTCGTCCTGCTCAGACCGAATCTTGCTCCTGCGGCCCGGGCAGCCACCCGAACGAAGTCATCGCCTGCTTCTCTCGTTTGAGCAAGGACCAGAATCTCGGCGTCGCGCGAATGGGCATTCAACCACTCCCTGGCTGCCCTCAGGCGCGTTTCTGCATCACAGGCGACGATTACCCTGGATTTTTGACTCGGACGCATACAAGACCCACAGTAATTCATTACAGGCCTGTGCGCCACCGCAATACAACCTTGTAGTCTTCGGCGGCGGCCGTGTGTTTATGCGGTGTGGGGAGCACCAGGAAACCCCGGGACACGGGGAGCCACGGGGGAACACGGGGATAAGAGGGAAAGGGGAAAGGAGAACAAGGGAAAAAGGAGTCTCACCTTCCCGTCCTTTCGTTGCTCCCCCCCGTGCTCCTCTTGTTCCCCCGAGCTAGGCCGGGTTTAGTTTGCGAATCGACCCCAGCTCTCCGATCAACACGTGCACCAGGACAAACGCGATCAGATACACGACGGCGCATACCGCAAAAAGCGGCGCGAATGAGAGATTCTGCACAACCCAGCCGATATACCATTGAGTAACCGCGCCGACCGCTCCGCCCAACGCCCCGCCCAGCCCGGAGACGGTTCCAACAACCTGTTTGGGAAAGACCTCGGCCGGCAGCGTTATGTTGCCCCAGGCGGCATGCCCGAACATTATTCCGGTCATCAACACTATGGCCAGCGCCGGGCTCTCAACTCTCGTCACCAGCAGATAGAAGACAGGCATCAAGCACGACACAACAAGCATCGTAGTTTTCCGCGCTCGATTTACCGTCCACCCGCGGCTGATCAGGTAGCGAGGAATCGCCCCGCTCGCAAGGTTCCCAAGAGTCAGAGCGAGAAACGGAATCCAAACATACAGGCCTACGTCCGCCAGGTTGAAGCCGCGCTCTTGTTGAAAGTACTTCGGAGTCCAGAAGAACAAGAAATACGAGATTGGATCGGTGAAGACTCGCGCTAAGACACAACCCCAGGTTTCACGCATTCTGAGCAGCTTTCCAATAGAAACGGGCTGTCGATTTACGCCGCCCGTGCTTTCATCAGAAAGGATCAGTTCCCTCTCTTCGTCGCTGATACGAGGATGCTCTTGTGGCAGGCGATAGAACGCAGCCCACACCGCGATCCATACAAACCCGAGCGCCCCCGTCAGCACAAATGCCCAGCGCCAACCCCACGCCAGGGCTATTCTTGAGACAACGATCACCGCGACGCCGGAACCCACTGCCGTGCCTGCGTTGAAAATGCCTACTGCCAGGGCGCGCTCGCGCATCGGGAACCATTCGCTTACCGCTTTCACGCCTGCGGGGAAGTTAGCCGGTTCGGCTGCGCCCAATAAGAAACGACAGACGGAGAATTGAAGGGCCGTGTTTGCAAGCCCGTGCAGCATGTTCGTGATGGACCAGGCTGAGACGAAGATCATGAACCCGCGCCGCGTGCCGACAAAGTCAATCACTCTCCCGCTCACGGCGTACATGACTGCATAGCTGATGAGGAACCACGAGGTGATGTGCGAATAGTCTGTCGTCGTCAGGTGCAGATCTCGTTGAATGGTATCGGCCAGAACGGACAGAGTTTGGCGGTCCAGATAGTTCAACTCGGTGGCAAGGCACAACAGGACTGCAATGTACCAGCGCAGGTGGCGAATAGGCCGCTTAGTCATTATTCGTTGACCTCGCCTGCTCCTCGTTCTGCCTTCAGTCCGCCAACGTCACCGCGTCGATCGCCAGGTGGAGTCGGTCGGGATCCCACTCGGCTGAAATGCGCCCCGAGCGCTCGACGCCGACGTATCGAGCGGGCTGCGTGGAGGCCATCGCCAGAGCTTCGTCGATCGAAGCACCGGCGAACCTAATTGAGTTCGCCACTGCCTGGTCCATTGTGAGCGAGGAGCCTGCTAGATTAGTCGCTCCGGGCTCCGCAACCCGGCCAGAAGGACTCAACTCGATTTTGGCCTCGCCGATTCTGTAGTAGCCGGGAGGCGACATTGCAGCCGCCGTCGCATCGGTAACCAGTATCGAGCGCGAGGGAGATTTCGCCCGGATCATCGCCTTCACCGTCGCAGCCGGGAGATGGTGCCCGTCGACGATAAAGCTCGCCAGTAATTCGTCAGCCGCCAGTTGCTCCCAAATCATATTTGGATGGCGGGGTACAAGATTCGCGCAGCCGTTGCCAAGATGAGTTGAAAGAGTAGCTCCCGCTTTGATTGCATCGCGGATCTGTTCTGCCGACGCGGCCGTGTGCCCGATAGCGACTCGGATGTTGGATTGGACCAGATACTCGATCAACCTGAGAGCGCCCTCGGCTTCGGGAGCAAGGGTCACTAAAACTATTCGACCCCGAGCAGCATCCTGCCGGTGGTTGAAGTCCTCGATCGAGGCGCTGACAACGTGTTCGCGTGGATGTGCACCTCGAGGTCCGTCGTCAGCAGAGATGTACGGCCCCTCCATGTGCAGGCCGGCAATCGCCGGATGAGCGAAGTCCAGTAACGCCTTCGCGCAACTTGCGAAGCGATCGAACGAGGATGTGATGAGAGTCGGCAAGTACCGCGTGACACCGGTCTCCCTCATAGCTTCAGTGGAATGTTGAAGCTGCTCGCCAGTGCAGCCGGGTGTATTGAAATCGACTCCGGCAAAGCCGTTGACCTGTAGATCAAAGAAGCCTGGGGATTCGATTCTCATTGGGCGTTCGTGCGAGCTATCAGTTCTGGACTCAATAGAGCCGCCGAGTTGGCGTCCAGATAAACGGTCGTATGATCATGCCTCCGCAAAATCGACGCTGGAGCCATCGGAGTGATCTCACCTTCGAAGCATGACTTGACCGCCCTGGCTTTTCGCGCATCGGGCACGATGCAGATGATCTCCCTGGACTTCAGTATCTGGCGAATCGACATCGAGATGGCTTCCTGCGGAACTTCAGCAAGCGATGTGAACCATCCTTCTCCAACTTGCTGTTGGCGGCAGTCCTCGTCGAGATTGACCAGCAAGTAAGGCTCGTCGGTTTCGAAGTCGGCCGGCGGATCGTTGAACGCAAGGTGTCCGTTTTCGCCTATGCCTACAAAGGCGACATCGATAGGAACGGCTGCCAGAGCACTTCCCACTGCGCGGATCACCTCGTCCGGATCGGCTTCTCCGTCGAGCAGGTGGTGTTCTTGTATGCCCGTCTTTTGAATCAGCCTCTCCATCAGGTACTTTCGAAAGCTGGCCGGGTGCTCGATCGGCAGGCCCACGTACTCATCGAGGTGAAACACCTCGACTCTTTCCCAGTCGAGGCGGGCCTCGGTCAGGGCCTCAAGGAACTCAAATTGTGAGGCGCCGGTCGCAGCGATGATGCGCGCACTCCCCCGCTCTGCTATTGCCTGCCGAATCGCTGCCTCAGCCTGCATGGCAGCCGCCTCCCCGAGCACTTTCTTTTCATTGAAAACTTTGATGATCACGGTACCGTTCTCGTCTTGCGGCTCTGATGTTGTCTCGTCTTGATACCACGAACCGAGCCTGCCATCCAGGCAGAAGCCGTTTATGCCCCCGGTCTCTCACGATTCAATGGAAATCATGTGAGGCTGCGGCTGCGGCCGTGAAGTGAAGCGGTTGGATGCGCCTGGCTTTTACAGAGATGGTGTTGTCCTGGTTCTGCAACACCCCCTCGATCAGAAGAAACGGGCAGTCAATCGCGGCTCTATTGCTATCGAAAAGATCTGGCGTGACGATAATGTTCGCTATTCCAGTCTCGTCTTCCAGGCTCAGGAACAGAAACCCCTTGGCGGTGCCGGGCCGCTGGCGCACGATCACGACTCCGGCGACCCTCACCTGTCGGCCGTTCTTGATCTTCTGCAGATCCATGGCGCGCAAGACTCCCTGATCATTCAGTTCGGCGCGCCGGTAAGCCATCGGGTGCCGCCCAATCGTAAGGCCGGTGCCGCGAAAGTCGGCGTGCATGCGCTCATCCACGGTCATCGGCGCAAGCGGGGACTCGCTCGGGTCCTTCTGGTCACGAAGTAACGGGCCTACAGGGCGCGCGGCTCGTTCGACCTGCCACAGCGCGGCGCGGCGATGAGATTGCTGAGCATCGGCCCGAATGAAGTTCAGCGCTCCGACCTCGGCGAGCTTTCTCATCTCATCTTTGCGTAGCAATGACACGCGGTTGTGCAGATCATCAACGTCCGCAAAGGGACCTCTAGCGCGCTCACGAACGATGGCCTGCCCGGCTTCTTCACGAAGCCCCTTCACGTATCGCATGCCAAGCCTCACACATCTTTCTCCGGCCTCGTCCTTTTCGATCGAGCATAACCAGTCGGAACGCGTCGCGTCGATTGGCTTCACTTTCAAGCCGTGGCGCTGAGCGTCCTTGATGATCGTGAATGGTTGATAAAACCCCATCGGCTGGTTGTTCAATATCGCGGCGGTGAACGCAGCCAGATAATGGCACTTGATGTATGCGCTGGCGTATGCAATCAGCGCAAAGCTGGCGGCGTGTGATTCGGGAAAGCCGTACAGGGCGAACGAAGCGATCGATTGAACGATTGCGTCTTGAGTTTTACTGTCGATGCCGTTTCGATCCATGCCTCGACGCAATTTGATCTCGATTTCGCGCATGCGCGCTGCTGATCTCTTGTGCCCTAAAGCCCGTCGCAGCTCTTCCGCCTCTCCGCCGGAGAAGCCGGCGCACGCCATAGCCATTCTCAGCAGTTGCTCTTGAAACAGCGGGACTCCGAGCGTGCGCTTGAGCACCGGTTCGAGCGAGGGATGAAAATAGGTGGGCGCTTCCCTTCCCAGCCGGCGGTTGAGATAAGGGTGAACCATCTTGCCGACGATAGGCCCGGGGCGAATGATGGCCACTTGCACTACTATGTCATAGAACTTCTTCGGATGAAGCCGAGGGAGGCACGACATCTGCGCCCGGCTCTCTACCTGGAACAGGCCGATGGTGTCCGCTTTTTGGAGCGCGGCATAGACCGCGGGGTCGTCCGGAGGGAGATGCGCCAGATCGACCTCCTCTCCGTAAGCATCGCGTATCAATCCAATCGAGTCTTC
The DNA here is from genome assembly GCA_041483295.1 of Blastocatellia bacterium. Lineage (GTDB taxonomy): Bacteria > Acidobacteriota > Blastocatellia > UBA7656 > UBA7656 > DASYSA01. Next base: position 12,595 of record JBGPFL010000043.1, read on the forward strand.
GAGGGCAGCCATCATTCCGAGGCCAAGCAGGTCCACTTTGATGATGCCCATATCGGCGCAGTCGTCTTTGTCCCACTGAATGACGACCCGCCCAGGCATCGATGCAGGCTCGAGTGGAACGACAGAATCGAGCTGTCCCTGGCAAATCACCATGCCGCCGGAATGCTGGCCCAGATGCCGCGGCAAGTCTTGCACTGCAATATACAGCTCGAAGAACTTTCTGATTCGCAGATTCTCC
>JBGPFL010000044.1:0-12796 GCA_041483295.1 Blastocatellia bacterium
CTGGTCATCCTCACGCCTCTGCTCGTCCCACGTCCGCTGCCGGGTCTCGTTCACAGACGCGACATGCGCTTGCAGCAGTCTCGCCCGCCAGCACGCCACACGCGGTATCGACGTGGGCTTCGGCAACGCGTTGAGCCCTCACTATGATACGCCACGTCTGTGCCTTTGAATCCCTTGATCGTTTCGCTCGTTCAACATTGTGGCGCAGGCAGCCGAACGCCCAGCATCAGCGGGGCCGCGTAGAACACTGGGATTCATCCGTCACGTTGTTCGCGGCCGCTGCATGCTGAAGTTCGACGCACTCTTCGATCAAACGCGATGGCTAGAATATCTTCATCGTCGGCTCAGAGGAAACGTTGTACCCGATACAGAGTTCTGCGGTTTTGGGAATGCCAGAAGCTGGCAACGGAACACATTCCCAACTTTTATCGAAATATCCGAGCGTAATCTTGTCGGGGGCGTACTGGTGCACATACTGTAACTCGTTGGGGCCAAAAGGATCCCCAAAGTACGCTTCGACAATGGTAATCTTGCCGGATAGCACGGTAAACCATGTCATCGTGTATTGACCCTCCCAACCCGCACGCTGCCGTTTGAATACTTTGACGATGCCCAGCGACTTTTCGACGTACGCCTGATACAAAGTCCGCTTGGGGCCATTGATTCGATCCAACCATCCTGGACCATCCCGATCAATCACTGTGAATGAGCGATCACGCGACAGCTTTTCGAGCAAAGCTTTGTCTTCAGGAGAAACGCAGTCTTGGCCATAGACCGTCAGCCCGGAAAACAAGATCGCCAAAACTAGTAGAGACAGTTTCATTGTAGTCTGATTCCATTGGAATGCGCCGAACGCTGCGAATGAGCCGCGCGCGATGGCGACATGATTGCGCAAAGCGACTGGCGCGTCGGCTCCATTCGTTGTTCGACCGCGTCGCGATACACCCTTCAGGTCAGGCGGTCGGTCTTGGTTCCGGTGTGATGCTAGCCAGCGTAGACCCCATAGCCAAGGAGGCCGGCAAGGACCAGAAGGCCGGCACCAGCCACCTGGAACTCCCAGGACCGCTCCACGGAAACCCGCCCCATCATCATCAACCCCTGTTTCGGTAGGCAGAACCGAAGCAGGCTCTTGATGAAGAGGCCCCAGCCCACCAGCGTAAGCACGACAGGTATCCCAGACCATAGGTTATGAAACCCGATGATGATGCCTGCCAGTGGCAGATTCAGAAGCCCGTCCACGAAGACGCCGGCTTCCCCCTTGCCTCGTAGGAGGATGAAGAACTCCGCCCAGGCCTTGGGTTGCAGGAGGTGCGAGAGACCAAGGACTCCGAACCAAATGACGGCAAGGACTTCAACAGATCTCTCCATCCGCTTCTCCCCGGTCCGACAAACTTCAGTTTGTCGAAGTGTTTGGATTGCGCCCATTGCAAGAGTCGGCGCCAAACTGAAGTTCGCCGGCCCCGCCTCTACTATCATTATGCCGTCGCCGACGGTGACCGAATCACAAGACCCGATCATGTTTCGAGCCTTCAGCGTCACCGTTCGGTGTCTTGTAGAATGTCGGTCTCGCGCGCCTCTGTGTCAAGCGAATCCAAGCACCGCCCCTGTTCATCGACACGTTCGCCACGTGTGTGGGCTTCTGTTCAGAAGAATGGCTAGACAGTACCGGTTGCTAGAAGTGTTAGAGCTCAGCCCAGTTCAATGGCCATGATGACCTCGCAGTTTCCCGATCAAAGAGGCGCTTGGCGACGCCGACGATTTCGGCCGTCTTAGCTCTTTGACCAATGCTTGCGCGCCGGCGCGGATGTGCTGCTTGAGAAGCCGGACCAAGCGATCTTCGTCCTTTGATTCGAGAGCGTCCAGGATTTCTCTGTGGTCTCTTTTTTCCGCCTCGAGGTGGTAGGCCAGGGTATCGGCCGGGTAGTGAATGCGCGCGAACTTCACGTGAGCGTTGATGCTCCTGTAAACCTCGATCAACTTCCGGTTGCCGGACATCTCTACGATGAAGCTATGGAACTCGGTGTTCTTCTGCTCGTGATAGGCCCGCTCTCTCTGGTTGGTCACGGGTATCTCCATCGCTGCAACCAACTCCTTGAGCTTGAGTATGGTCTCGGGCGTGGCGCGCTCGATAGCGATCTCGGCCGCGAGACACTCGAGTCCGAGTCGAACCTCAAAAGTCTCGGTGATGTCGTCGGGTGATAGCTCGGCGACGAAGGTCCCGCTCCTCGGACGCAGCTCGATCAACCCTTCGGAGGCCAGCCGGTTTATCGCGTCTTTGACCGGTGTCCGGCTGGTGCCGAGCTTGTCGGCCAGCTCTTTGATATTCAGTCGTTCGCCAGGTCGAAACGTCTGGTTAAGTATGCTCTCGCGCAGGACCTGAAAGACAGAGTCGCTGGCACGGTCGCGCTTTAGCTTTGATATCTTAACCTTCATGCCCAGCTCCACAACGGGGAATCCCGGCCGATGAGAAATCTGACATGTTAGACTTTACATTTCAAAACATCAGTCGTATACTACGGGCCGTCTGAGAATGCAATAAGAATGTAAATCAAGAACGTCGGCCTGTACAGGCTGTTGTGTACATAGGAGGAAAATTGTTATGGCACTTTCGAGACTCCCCGTCGCCGCTAGCTTCGTCCTGGCGGGTCTGTTCCTCTTAGGGGGCGCGGCAGTCGCCAGCCGGCCTGCGACGTCCGTGACCTTCACCAAAGACGTCGCGCCGATCATCTTTAACAACTGCGCAGCGTGCCACCGTCCGGGCGAGATAGCCCCGATGTCCTTCCTTACCTACAAGCAAGTCAGGCCCTGGGCCAAATCGATCCGAGAAGCGGTCGTGGGACGGACGATGCCACCCTGGGGCGCTGACCCGCAGCACGGTGAGTTTCGCAATGACCGGCGCCTCTCACAGAAGGACGTCGACACGATAACGGCCTGGGTCGACGGCGGCGCAAAAGAAGGCGATCCGAAAGACATTCCTCCTTCGCCCAAGTTCGTCGACGGATGGCAGATCGGAACGCCGGACGTCATTCTCACTGCGCAAGAGTTCAATGTGCCCGCGGACGGAGTCGTGCCCTACAAGACGTTTGCGGTTCCCACCAATTTCACCGAAGACAAGTACGTCGTGTTGGCCGAGATTCGGCCCGGAAATAGAAGCGTCGTCCACCACGCGGTCATCTACACCCAAGAGCCCGGCGGCGGGACGGGCACGTGGCTTGACAACATGCTCGTGGGCCTGGCGCCCGGAGCCACTCCTAAGACGTATCGTCTGGGCCGCGTGAAGGTCGTCAAGAAGGGCTCGACCCTGATGTTCAGTATGCACTACACGCCCAACGGCACGGCAGCCAAGGATCAGACCTGCGTGGGACTCGTGTTTGCAAAGGGGCCGGTTGAAAAACGCGTGATCACCGCGATTGCCGGCACTCGCAACTTTGCGATCCCCGCGGGCGATCCCAGTCACGAGGTGAAGGCTTCGTGGCCCTTCAAGGAGGACAGCCATATTGAAGGCCTCAATCCACATATGCACGCCCGGGGGAAGGACTTCCTGTATACGCTGGTCTACCCGGATGGGACGAAGAAGGTTCTGCTGTGGGTGCCGAGGTATGACTTCAATTGGCAGATGAGCTACTCGTTCAAGGAACCAGTTGCAGCGCCCAAGGGCAGCCGGCTTGACTGCATAGCGCACTTCGACAACTCGACCAAGAACAAATACAATCCGGACCCGGCGCAGGTAGTACGCTACGGCGATCAGACCTGGGATGAAATGATGGCCGGCTATTTGGAATACACCGTCGATAGCCAGAACCTTGTGCAAGAGACTGCCAAGCTGGGATCGGCGGCCTCCAAATGACCGACGACGAAATCGGAGTTCAGCCGACCGGCTGCCAGCTTCTCGCAGTCACCACATAGGAGCCAATGACATGAAACGCTTGCTCGTGGTTTTCATGAGTAGTGGCGCCATCGCGATGGCATTGATGAGCGGTGTCGGCAATGCAACGTCCGACAAGGCCGCGCCCACCTTCACCAGGGACGTCGCGCCGATCGTGTTTAACAACTGCGTCGTTTGCCACCGGCCCGGCGAGGTAGCCCCGATGTCTTTGCTGGGCTACAAAGAGGTCCGGCCGTGGGCGAAGGCCATCCGAGAGGCGGTGTTGAACCGAAGGATGCCGCCCTGGGGCGCCGACCCCCACTACGGAGACTTCTCGAATAACCGGCGGCTGTCGCAGAAGGACATCGACACGATCGCGGCTTGGGTCGAGGGTGGGGCGAAGGAAGGCGATCCGAAAGACCTTCCCCGGCTGCCGAAGTTTGTCGAGGGGTGGAATATTGGAACGCCGGACATAGTCTTTACGATTCCCGAAGTAGTCGACATACCGGCTGACGGAGTGATGCCGTATAAGGACTTCGCGATTCCGACGAATTTCACCGAAGACAAGTACATCCAAGCCGCCGAGCTGCGCATCGGCAATCGAAGCGTGGTCCATCACGCCGTCGTCAACGTGCAGGAGCCCGGCCGCGGGCCGCGGGCGGAAGGCCGTGCCGTTACCGCGCAAGAAGACCTTTTCCGCTGGCAAGAGCACAGACTCGTCGGATACGCACCCGGAGGCGGTCCTCTGCTGATGCCGCCGGGCTTGGCGAAGGTCGTCAAGAAGGGCTCTGTGCTGATGTTCAATATGCACTACACGCCCAACGGAACGCCCGCCAAGGATCGAACCAGCCTCGGATTGGTCTTCGCGAAGGCTCCGGTCGAAAAGCGATTGATCACTGCCATCGTCGGCACTCACAACTTCGAGATTCCTCCCGGCGACGCCAATCACGAGATCAAAGCTTCCTATGTGTTCAAGGAAGACATCCACATCGAAAGCGTTCACCCGCACATGCATGCTCGCGGGAAGGATTTCCTGTACACGCTGGTCTATCCGGATGGAACTTCGAAGGTGCTGGCGTGGGTGCCGCGTTATGATTTTAATTGGCAGATGAGCTACGTCTTCAAGGAGCCGGTCGCCGCGCCGAAGGGAAGCCGGCTCGAGTGTGTCGCGCACCACGATAATTCGGCTAAGAACAAATACAACCCCGACCCGACTCAGTTAGTACGATACGGGCCGCAGACCTGGGATGAGATGATGTCAGGCTACATCGAATACACGATAGACAGCCAGAATCTGCTCCAGGAGACGGCGAGACTCCGAGCGACTGCTTCTTCGAAGTAACGGCCAAGAGTAGCGGCCACGTTCCGGCCTTGGGAGCGCACGCTTCCAGCGTGCTTCGTTGGTGGCCAAGGCCAGCACGCTGGAAGCGTGCGCTCCCAGGCTCGACCTCTGAGCTTGTGTTCCATAGGAGGACGAAGAGATGAAACGCCCGCTTGTTTTGATTCTCGTGAGCGCCTTTGCCATTGCGATGGCGTCGATCAGCGTTGTCAGCAGCGCCGTCTCCGACAAAACCGCGCCGCCCACTTTCACCAGGGACGTTGCGCCGATCGTGTTCAAGAGTTGCGCGGTCTGCCACCGGCCAGGCGAGATAGGCCCGATGTCTTTTCTCAGCTACAAAGAAGTAAGGCCGTGGGCGAAATCCATTCGCGAAGTGGTCGTGGACCGGCGGATGCCTCCGTGGGGCGCCGATCCGCACTACGGCGAGTTCTCGAACAATCGCGCGCTGTCGCAGAGGGAGATCGACACAATAGTCGCCTGGGTCGAGGGCGGCGCAAAGGAAGGCGATCCAAAGGACCTTCCCGCGCCTCCAAGGCTTGTTGAAGGATGGCAGATCGGAAAGCCGGACCTGGTGTTTTCGATGCCGGAAGAGTTCGATGTCCCGAGTGACGGAGTCGTGCCTTACCAGAACATTTACGTTCCGACCAACTTCACTGAAGACAAGTATGTGCAGGCCGCCGAGATTCGGATCGGCAATCGAAAAGTAGTACACCACGCCGTCGTCTTCATCGAGGAGCCCCGCACCGGTCCCAAGCCCCAGGTCGAGGGCGCACACTCACAAGAGCACCGGCTTGTCGGCTATAGTCCGGGCGAGAACCCCCTGGAGATGCGGCAGGGTGTGGTGAAGCTGGTCAAGAAGGGCTCGCAACTGATGTTCAACATGCACTACACGCCCAACGGCGCTGCGGCCAAGGACCGGACCAGCGTGGGAATAATCTTCGCGAAGGCGCCCGTCGAGAAGCGCCTGGGCACCGTGATCGTGGGAACTCGCAACCTGGATATTCCCGCGGGCGATCCCAACTACGAGGCGAAGGCTTCGTTCGTCTTCAAACAAGACAGCCATATTGAAGGCGTCCGTCCGCACATGCACGCGCGAGGGAAGGACTTCATTTATCGGATCGTCTACCCGGATGGGACTTCGAAAGTACTGCTGTGGGTACCGCGATATAATTTCAACTGGCAGATCGACTATATGGAAGAGAAGGCGGTCGCCGCCCCCAAGGGAAGCCGCGTCGAGTGCGTCGCGCACTACGACAACTCAGCCAAGAACAAGTACAATCCCGACCCGGCGCAGAGAGTGCAGTTTGGGTGGCAGACCTGGGAAGAGATGATGGCCGGCTACATTGAATACACCGTGGACAGCGAGAACCTCCTCCAGGAGACGGCCAAGCTGCAGGGTCCGGCTTCCAAGCAGTGAATCCGCCGCGGCGGATCTTGGTAAGAAAGCGAGGAAACGTTGAGTCATCCAAAACTTTCGTTACGGCTTGCGGCGTTCTTCGGAGTGATGGCAGCGATCGGCCCGCTCTCGACAACGGCACGCGCGCAAGCCCCGCCTTTCGAGATGCTCAAGGCTGGGCTCGATGCCGGCGTCGTCGTCAGCGATTCGAACAAGGCCAAGGAGTTCTACGGAGACGTCCTTGGGCTCAAGCCTCAGGGGTCGCTCGCGCTGCCGGGCGGCGGACAGATGTGGCGCTATCAGTTCGGAACCACCACCATCAAGCTGCTGGCCTACGCCAAGTCTCCGCCCAAGTATCCCGGCGGTACTCGCGAAGCCGTCGGCTTTCGTCTCTTGACGCTGATCCTCGCCGATACCGAAGCAGTTTCAAAAAGCGTGGTCGCGCATGGACTCCCTGAGTTGAAATGGCAGATCGTTGCGAGCTTGAATATTAAGGTCGCTTTCCTGACGGATCCGGATGCGAATCAGATCGAGCTGGTCGGATTGCTACCCGACGCGGATCCGGCCCGCGCCGATAAAGTGCAACTCGGTTTCACGGTATCCGACTCAGAGAAGACACGCGTATTCTACGGCAAGACGCTTGGCCTGGAAGAGCTGCCTTCAACTCCGTTGGCAAGCCTCGGTGGCGCGATTAAGTACAGCTTTCTCGCGGGCAAGACAACCATCAAGTTTTGGAGCCTGGGCAAGCCCTTGCCGTCTCACACCGGCCCGCCGGCGGAAGCGCTCGGCCTGCGCTATATCACGTTTCTGGTCAAGGACGTGGACGCCGTGTATCAGCTCTTGAAGACGCGCGGCGCGAAGATCGCGACGCCGCCGTTCGACTTTGGCGGCATCGCGCGCATCATGTTCGTCGCGGACCCCGACGGCAACTACATCGAGTTCGCCCAACCCGTTCCGCGCCCGCCTGCGAAGAGCGGGCTGTAGAGGAAGCTGCCTTTGCCGTCTTGAGAAGGTGATCTCTCGCCGCTCGGCATCTTCGGAAGCCGGGATTGTCACAGGTGTCCGGGCGCTGTCGCAGAAGGTCGTCGACACGATGGTCGCCTGGGTCGAGGGCGGCGCAAAGGAAGGCGATCGCAAGGATCTTCCTTCGCTTCCCCGATTCAGCGACGGTACCCGCCTGACGATTCCCGAGATCAGCCGGACGGAAGGAATCTCACCCGAGTACGTTGCGAAGTTGATGCGCATCTTGCGGCGAGGCGGTGATGTTCTCGAGTAGCTCTTCCGGCTGAAGCACCGCTCCCCGCGGCCGGATCAGACGAACCGCGACTCCTCTTTGTTCGAGAGCGAGCCAGGGAAGAATGTCGGAGGTAAAATCTCCGTGCATCAACAGCACTTCATCGCCTGCCTGCCACCGAATCCCGTTCGCCAGCAAGTGCAGTCCATACGAGGCGCTGTTGCCAAGAATGATCTCCTCAGCGGGCGCGCTGATCAGCCGGCCCAGCGCCTCTCTGAGCCGTTGGGGCAGGGAACTGAAACGTTCCGTAGTCAGATTCCACGGCGCGCGCTTCCAAACAATTGCCTCTTCTGCTCCAGCCACAGCCACGCGCGGCAAAGCTCCCTGATGAGCGCAGTTCAGCCAAGTCACCCCCTCGAAAGGCCCAAAGTCCTTTACGTAGTCTTCCGTCATTGAATCGGCCTAACGTTCTGCGGCACCCTTCTTTCCAGCGGGCGAAAGTCACGAGCTGATTACTCGCACCTGAGTGCAATCATGGGATCGACCTTCGCCGCGCGCCGCGCCGGCAAGTAACACGCGACGAAGGCCACGATCATCAAAGCGACCGAGAGTCGGTACCCTGGATAGACTTCGTAATCATGGTTTGAGAGTATTTCTTTCGTCTGACTCTTCGTCAGAGTCCATTGATGGCCGCTAGGCTTTCCGGATCGCTTGTCGTCAAGAAAACACTCAAGGCCTTTGGGTGTCACTTTCAGCGACGTTGTCTGTTTCGAGGTTTCGAATACCTTTAGTTCTTTTGGAGTGCCCATCCCGCCTTCGGTGACCTGTGCCTTGTCGCTCTCAGGTTCCTGTACGGGGGTGCGAAGTAACGTTCGGTACGCGACACACGCACCAGCCTGCGATCAATGTCGTGAGGATACCTGTCACGACCTGAACGATTTCAACGAAGCAGTTCCAGGTCACGGGTTGCCTCCTTCCTAAGCAACTTCCTGAGCACATAACGACCAAGCTCACCTGCCGGGGCCGCTGCAAGGGTGTGGTGTCGCGCAAAACCGTCATGCGGCCCCGGTCAGGTGCAGCGTCTGGTTCGGCGCCTTTCGGTTGAGACGATGGCGATCCAGCGCGGTCATATTTGCGCCATCCCGCCATCGACGAACAGCTCGATGCCAGTGACGTAGCTGCTGTCATCCGACGCGAGGAAGACAACGGCTTTGGCGATCTCGTCGGGTGTTCCCGGCCGGCCCAGCGGCACGGTGGCCGATGTGTTGGCCTTATACTGCTCGATCTGTTCATCGCTCATCAAGCCGCTGTAAGCGGGTGTGATAATCACACCGGGGCTGACAGCGTTCACGCGAATCTTGCGATCCTTCAAATCGACCGACCACGTCCGCGCGAACGACCGCACGGCCGCCTTGGTAGCGCTGTAGACGCTGAACGCGGGCGTGCCTTTGACGGACACGATCGAGGCGTTGAGGATGATCGACGCGCCATCGGGCATCAGCGGCAGCGCCTTCTGCACGGTGAAGAGCAGGCCCTTGACGTTAATGCCAAACCACTTGTCGAAGTGCGCCTCGGTGATCTGCCCGAGCGGCAGAAACTCGCCGCCGCCGGCGTTGGCGAAGAGCACGTCGAGCCGGCCGGCCTTCTGCTTGATAACGTCGTAGAGTTTGTCGAGATCGCCTAGGTTCGCGACGTCACCCCGCACGCCGGCGACGTTGGCACCGAGCTGTTTGACGGCTGCGTCCAGTTCGGATTGGCGCCGGCCGGTGATGAAGACCTGCGCGCCCTCGGCAGCGAAACGTTCCGCCGTAGCTAGGCCGATGCCGCTGGTGCCGCCGGTGATAAGTGCGACTTTTCCCGCGAGTTTCTTTGACATGATAAGGATCCTCCGCCGCTCGGGTGCCTCGGGGTTGCGCCGCCGAACGACCCAAGCTCATCTGCCGGGGCCGCCTGCAAGAGCGTGGTGTCTCGAAAAACCGGAATGGCGGCCCCGGTCAGGTGCAGCGTCTGGTTCGGCGGCGCCCCACCCGGCTACTGTCCGATTGTGAGGACGACTCGAAAGCGCGCCTTGCCGCTCATCATGCGGTCGTAGGCTTCGGCCACGCGCTCCAGCGGATAGGTCTCGTTCATCGACCGCACGCCGGCCCGCACGCTGAACGCGAGCGTGTCCTGGGAATCGATCGACGTCCCGGAATACCAGCCCTTGACCGAGCGGCACCCCATGAACAGCGGGATGAGAGACACCTGCATCGACTCGGCCGCCCCGACGATCAGAAGGGTGCCGTTTACGGCCACGCCGCCCTGGACTGCACTCATCGCCGCGCCACTGGTCGCCGTCGCGAGAATGACCTTCGCGCCGCCCAGCTTGAGGAGTTCCGCCGCCGGATCCTGGGCCTGGCTGTCGATGTAGACCGACGCGCCCAGCTGGCGGGCGAGCGGTTCTTTGTCCTTCCCGCGAGCGATGCCGACCGTGTGAAAGCCCATTTTCGCGGCGTACTGGACCCCAAGGTGGCCAAGCCCGCCAAGGCCGAGCACAGCGACGATGTCGCCCGGCCGCGCGCCGCTGTTGCGCAGCGCGTTGAAGGTGGTGAGGCCGGCACACATCAGCGGCGCAGCCTCGACGGGCGGCAATTCGGCAGGCATCAGCGCGACCGCGCTGGCGGGGGCGATCATGTACTCACCGTAACCGCCATCATAGGTGACGCCGGTTGTCTGGCCGCGCACGCAGACGAAGAACTCTCCACGGCGGCAGTGGTCGCAATACCCACAGTAGCCGCCGCTCCACCCGACGCCCACCCGTTGGCCCGGCTCCCATCCGGCGACGCCGGTTCCGACCGCGTCGATCATCCCGGCCACCTCATGGCCGGGAACTCTCGGATACTGAATCCCCGGGAACAAACCCTCTTTGGTGACTGAATCGCTGTGGCAAACGCCGCAGGCATGCACCTTGATCCGCACCGATCCGGCGCCCGGTTCCTGGATCTGCCGTTCAACGATCTCAAAGGGCCCATTCGGGCGAGAGACCTGCACAACACGCATCGTCGTCATAGTTCCTCCAACCGTGTCCCGGTAACCCGGGTTGACCCACAGAGTTGTTGTATCCGCGGCCGAACGTTCCGCGTCACCGTGCCGCGTAGTTTGCGGCTGCGGTGCACGCGGGGAGTTAGACGCGGCCTAATAAGACCGACATTCATCTCGGTATTCATTCTTCTTTCGGTTTAGACGGAGGAGCCAAGTCATATGAGACTCTCCGTTCATCGAGAACCCTAAGTATTTCTTGGACGTGAGGTCCGTATCCCGCATTCAAAAACTGGGGCTCAACGACTTTCTTATTTTCGTGCAAGGCAATGGGTGCAAATCCGAGCGGCCAGGATCTTGTAAAACTCTGGATTGCCCATATATGTCCAGTCACATCAAATATCGGCCCGCCACTTTGCCCCTTTAAGCCAGGGCTAGACGTCTCAACGAATCTAATCTCTCGTTCTATGTTGGTAATCTGGTCTACGTGTCTCAGGCCGAGATGCCGCGTGTAGATACCGTCAAGGGGAAATAATGGGTGCTGCGTTTCCCTTTCAATACTAATGGTCTTGTTCGCTGAATCAGCAGTCGCAACGATTTCGACGAACGGATAGCCAAGCCTACACAGCGATGTTCCTGGTCTAAATTCGTCCGAAGGGTGTTTGAATATCGGATAGTTAGAAATCTTTGCAGTGTCAAAAGCGTCGAGTTTTACTAGCGCAACATCAGCTCCGTCATCAACGAACACTTGCTTCTCTTCCGCCTTGTCACCAAACCAGAGAAACTTGATTTCTTCTATCCATTTTGAGTTTTTCGGGACGCGCGAGATTTGCCTCTTCTTTTCGCTATTGGAAATGCGTCTTGCGTTGATCTCGGCAATCTTTCGCTCATATTCCTCCCACTCTTTTTCATGCAGTTCGATCATACGAGCTTCTTTGAATAAATGTGCAGCGGTTAATACCCAACCGTCTGAGTTTAAGACTATGAATGTCGCAGAACCGATCTCGATGGAGCCATTACGTAGTACCTTTGGGATGAGAACCATCTTGGTATATGGGGTAACGGTTTCCAACGCATCCGCAAACATTGGTTCTCCCTTCGTTAGAGCAATACAGCGTTTGAAAGCGATTCCCGAGCGTCTAACGTTCGCGTGACCGAGCGCGCGTGTGAAACTCAAGGCTCAGTCAACACTCGATCGCGCGCTTCGGTCGAGCCGGTGGTTATCGGGCGTCCTTCGAAGATCAAGGGTTCTTTACGCGACGGTCCTTTAGGCGACCTGAGTCTCCAGACTCTCTTGGTCGTTCTCTGCGCGGGATAACGATTGAGTTGACGCGGCGGGAAACAACTACGGGACGCATAAGTTGTCGATGACAAGCCCGCTGAATCCGCTCGCGTCCAACGATTTGTTATGCGTTGCGCAGCCGGTCGCCTCAGTATCCCGCAGTCGACATCCGACGCTGCATTTCCTCAGGCGACACTTCTTCCTTGAGTGTGGCGATAGTCCAAACGTTTCCAAAGGGATCCGATATTCGCCCTTCCCGCGAGCCGAAAAACATGTCGGTCATCGGCATGACTACGGATGCACCGGCTGCAACCGCCTGTTCAAACAGTGCATCGGAGTTCTCTACGTAGATCTGTGCGACGAGGCCATGAGCGGGCCAGCCATCCATAGACTCCCCGAGGTTCACGATTGAGTCGCCGACCTTGAGCTCACAATGAGTAATTTTCCCGTTCGACAACGTCAGCCGATACTGCTCGATCGCGCCGAGCGCCCGCTTCAGAAACGTGATGGCGTACTCAGCGTTGTCGACGATGATGTTCGGAGTAACGGTGCGAAAACCCTTCGGAATCCATGATTCGTTCATCGTGTCCATCTCCCCCGCGGCAGCTTGGTTCAACCGCCGAATGTTTGAGTCGCGTTGCGACCCATGGTTAGCATAACGA
>JBGPFL010000045.1:0-12617 GCA_041483295.1 Blastocatellia bacterium
CGACCACCTGAAATGCAGGAAAGAACTGGGGATTGTTCCTGGCGCTACCCATCTATTCGAAGAGCCAGGGGCGCTCGAAGAGGCGGCGCGCCTGGCAGCCGGCTGGTTCAAACAGCATTTGCGTGCGGGGGAACGCGTCAGGTAACGCCTCCGCGGAGAAGGGAGGTGTGTAATGTTGCGACGATTCACAAATAGAGCCGAAGCAGGCAGGGTATTAGCGGCCAGGCTCAACGCCTACGCGAACCGGACTAATGTACTGGTATTAGCGTTGCCACGCGGAGGCGTGCCTGTGGCCTTCGAGGTTGCCGAGGCCCTGGATGCGCCTCTGGATGTTTTCCTCGTCCGAAAATTAGGGACGCCTGGTCAGCCCGAGCTGGCCATGGGAGCAATCGCGAGCGGCGGTGTGAGGGTGCTGAACCCATCGGTGGTTGAATACCTTGGAATCCCGAATCGAGTGATCGACAGGATTACGGCCGACGAGCAGAAAGAACTCGAGCGCCGCGAGCGCGCTTATCGAGACGACCGCCCGCCAATCGAGGTGCTCAATCGGACGATCATACTCGTCGACGATGGACTTGCCACGGGATCGACGATGCGGGCGGCGGTTGCAGCACTCAAGCAGCAACACCCTGCACGGCTGATAGTCGCGGTACCTGTCGCGCCTGCCTCGATCTGTGAGGAGTTGAGAGAAGAGGTCGACGAGGTGGTATGCCCGCTCTCGCCAGAGCAATTCGACGGAGTTGGGCGCTGGTACGAAGACTTCTCACAGACATCCGATGGCGAAGTGCGAGCCTTGCTCGAGCAATCTCGCTGGCAGACTGCGAGCACTTGACGCAATTAGAGATCCTCGAGGGTACATCGCGCCAAACCAGGAGGGAATGCCATGGCATACGCACAAACAGCAATACTCAACGATCTCATTCGTGAAGCCGCCCATCCGCTCATTGGTGACAGGGAGGACTACGATCCGCTCCTTGCGATGATCGGCGAGTCACGATTGGTGCTCCTCGGTGAAGCGTCGCATGGCACACACGAGTTCTATCGAGAGCGGGCCCAGATCACCAAGAGATTGATCACGGAAAAGGGCTTCACGGCAGTCGCGGTTGAAGCCGACTGGCCCGACGCCTATCGAGTAAATCGCTACGTTCGTGGCGAAGGCGCTGATGTTGACAGCGTCGATGCCCTGGGCGGCTTCAAACGATTCCCAGCCTGGATGTGGCGCAATGCCGATGTACTCGACTTCGTTGGATGGCTTCGCACACATAATGACGATCTTCCAACGAACAAGCCCAAGGTCGGCTTCTATGGCCTCGATCTCTACAGTTTGCACTCTTCGATGGAAGCGGTGCTCCAGTATCTGGACAAGATAGACCCGGAAGGCGCAGCACGCGCTCGTTATCGTTACGCGTGCTTTGAGCATTTCGGCGAAGATCCCCAGGCTTATGGCTACGCAGCAGGGTTCGGGTTTACCAGGTCTTGTGAAGAGGAAGTCATCACTCAGTTGATAGAGCTACAACGCCGAGCCGCGGAGTATGCCAGCCGCGACGGGCGAGTCGCAGCCGATGACTTCTTCTACGCTGAACAGAACGCCCGGCTCGTCAAGAACGCTGAGGAGTACTATCGGACGATGTTTCGAGAGCGCGTTTCGTCTTGGAACCTGCGCGATCGTCACATGGCTGAGACGCTTCATTCGCTGATTTCTCATCTCGAACGCCGGGATGGCCATGCCAAGATCGTTCTGTGGGCGCACAACTCCCATCTGGGCGACGCGCGAGCAACCGACATGGGAACGGCGGGCGAGCTGAATGTTGGCCAGTTGGCCAGAGAACGACACGGCCGCGATGCTGTGCTGATCGGCTTTAGCACCTATCACGGGACGGTTACGGCAGCTTCCCAATGGGGCGGACCGGCCGAGCGCAAACAGGTGCGTCCTGCATTGCCCGGAAGTTTCGAAGCGGCATTCCACGACGCGAACACGCCGCGATTTCTGCTCACATTGCGCCAGGGAGGTAGCGTGGCCGCCGGCCTTCGCGAACCGCGTCTGGAGCGCGCTATAGGCGTCATCTATCTGCCGGAGACCGAGCGCGTCAGCCACTACTTCCACGCGCGACTCTCGGATCAGTTTGATGCCGTGTTGCACTTCGATGAGACCCGCGCCGTGGAACCGCTCGAGCGAAACGCTCAATGGGACACGGGCGAAGTGCCTGAAACCTTCCCGTCGGGCATGTAACAAGCAAGGAGGTAATCATCATGCCAACCCAAGAGATACTCAGAAGTGAATGGGGGACCTTCTTCGATAGCTTCAGCAACAGGCATCGAGGATGGCTTGTCACTCTCGAAATCATGAATCCTGAGATCGGCGATCAGACTGTCGCGCGCGACATGCCCCTCGAAGGGATTACGGCCGAGCTGAACGAGCAAGGGGCGGACGAGATCGAGATCGTCGTTGGCAGCCAGCCAGACAGCCACGTCAGTGACACCGTTGTGGCACCCAGCAACGTATGGCTTAAGTCGACCGAGGAAGGCGCTGATGAGGCGCTCGAGATTCAGGGAGAGACCAAGACGGCGCTCATTAGGTTCCGGTCTGCCGTTCGCCCCGAATTTGTTGACGGCATCCTGACAAGATGACAAGCGAGCGGGCTGGTTCCCTTAAAAAAGCTCTTTCGAGCGGCGGCGATGATCAATAACGAGATAGCAGACATATTCGATCGCATGTCACGGGTGCTCGCCTTCAAAGGCGTGGACAGGTTTCGCGTTCTTGCATACCAGCGAGCAGCGTTCTCGCTCAGAGACCTTGAAGAAGACCTCACCGCGATGGCAACCGAGGGAAGACTCGACGACATCCCGGGCGTTGGAAAAGACCTCGCCGCTATGATCGAGGAGTATATTAAGACCGGCCGGATCCGCCGCTACAACACCGAGTGCCGAGGCGTGCCCGACACCCTGATCGATCTGATGGAGGTCCCAGGTCTCGGGCCTAAGACGCTCGCAACTCTACACAAGAAACTTTCCATAGACAGCCTTGAAGACTTGAACCGCGCGATAAACAGTGGCGCACTGCAAAAGCTGCCGGGCTTCGGCGAAAAGAAGATCGAAAACATGCGGCGGGGGATCACGCTGTGGCTGTCCGGCAAGAGGCGCATGCCGCTCAGCCTCGCGCTTGCCATCGCTGAAAGCTTACTGGAGAAGGTCCGAAAGCTCTCCTCGGTCGAGCGGGCCGATGTCGCAGGGTCGATTCGACGGCGGCGTGACACCATCGGCGATTTGGACCTGCTCTTAATCTCGGCCGACAACCCTCTGGCGCTTCGCGAATTCTCTAGACTCCCTGTGGTCAAGCAAATCATCGCGCTCGGCGATACGCGCGCGACGGTTATCATCGAGGACGGAGTGCAGGTCGACGTGCGCGCAGTCGAGAAAAACACATACGGCGCGGCGCTCTTGTACTTCACTGGTTCCAAAGAGCACAACGTTCATCTCCGCACGATTGCGAGGGGCCGCGGGTTGAAGATCAGCGAGTACGGTGTATTTCGAGGCGCTAAGCGAATTGGAGGTGAAGAGGAGAAGGACGTTTACGCCGCGTTGAAAATGCCGGTCATACCGCCCGAGCTTCGCGAGGACCGCGGGGAAATAGCTGCCGCGCTCGAAGGCCGGCTTCCAAAACTCATTGACATCGACGACCTGCGAGGCGACCTGCACGCCCACACGAACTACTCAGACGGCCGCTCGACGATTGAAGAAATGGTCGAACGTGCGGCCAGGCTTGGGTACGAGTATATCGCGCTTGCGGATCACTCACCCGCTGCTCGAGTCGCACGTGGGCTGGACACCGAACGCCTGGAACAGAAAATCGAAGAGCTGGACGCCGTTCGCAAGAAATGGCGCGGCCGCAAGCCGCACATACTTCTAGGGGCGGAGGTGGATATCCTCTCCAACGGCCAGCTGGATTACCCAGATAAGGTTCTCGCGCGGTTCGACGTCGTGACAGCATCAGTTCACGCCTCATTCAAGCAAAGCAAAGACAGAATGACCGGGAGGCTTTTGGACGCGATTTCCAACCCGCACGTCCACATCATTGGACATCCGACAACCAGGCTGCTGGGCAGTCGGGATGCGGTCGAATTCGACCTGGTGCGAATAGTCGAGGCGGCCGCGGGTGCAGGCGTTGCTCTCGAGGTCAATGGCTCACCCTACCGGCTCGATCTGACTGACACGATGGCTCGCGCGGCTCAGGACGGCGGTGCGTTGTTAGCTATAAACTCGGATGCTCACAGTGCGGCTCAGCTAGAGCAAATTCGCTACGGAGTCTTTCAGGCGCGTCGTGGGTGGATTGAAGCTCGCACCGTCGTCAACACGTGGAATATGACTAAACTGACTGCGTGGCTGAGAAAGCGCAGGCGGACAATCCTCGTTGGGCGGGCCAAATCCCGGCAGGCCTCTGCCGCTGAGAATCGGACGCAGACTCTGTGAAGGGCAGACTCCCTATGTCCCGCATTTATCCAGGATGATCTGGTTTCGCGAGTCAATTAATAGTTTGCGCTCGACTCGAGAGAGGAGATGGAGAGATGTTAGTCGAACTCAGCATCAGTCCCCTGGGGCGGGGCACACATATCAGCGGCGACTTGGCCGAGATTTTGAAAGTCATCGACGACAGCGGCCTTCGATACAAGCTGACCCCCTCCGGCACGTGCATAGAAGGCAACTGGGACGAAGTGATGGTCCTTATCAAGCTTTGCCATGACGAGGCGCGTTCCAGGTCAAGTCATGTGTTAACGACGCTCCGCATTGAAGACCAAGAGGGCGCGTCAGACAAACTGAACGAGAACATCGAGTCAGTGGAGCGCGCGGCGGGCCGTAAGCTTCAACGCTGCTGAACCGCTGCGTCCACCGATTCGAAGACTAACTGGCCGTACCAAAGAAAGGAACTGGAGATGAAAGTCGAAGATGTTATGACCGAGACCGTGACTTCCTGCGGACCCGACGCCAATCTGGCCGAAGCAGTAGCGCTAATGTGGAAGGCCGATTGCGGGGCGCTCCCGGTAGTGGCTGACGGTGGAAAGGTGATCGGCATTATCACTGATAGAGACATCGCGATCGCCACGGGGACGAGGAATCGCCGCCCCTCTGAGATCCCCGTCAGCGAAGTGATGTCGAAGAAGGTGTATGCCTGCGCCCCTGACGACGACATTCACGCTGCTCTCAAAACGATGCGCAAGGACAGAGTTCGGAGACTCCCCGCAATCGATGAGGAAGGAATGTTGCGCGGAATTGTGTCGATGAACGACGTTGTGCTTCATGCCGAGAAGGTTGAGGGTCGCAAGACCATCGATCTCTCTTATGATGACGCAGTCAACTCGCTCAAGGCGATCTGCGAGCACCACCATCCCAAAGCGGCGAAGCAGCCACAGGCTGCGGCGGGCTAGCGGCCGGCATTCGCGCCGGGTTGACCTATCGGACCATGGTCGAACGAGCCCGAGATCTACTGGTACGGGACGGGGGAGTCGTCCTCGACGCTAAGTTCAGACCGAATGCGGACCGTGCAGTAGCTCGCGAGATGGCTGCCCAATCTGGTGCAGGGTGGAGGGTGATCGAGTGCCGCCTCGCAAAGCCGCTCGTTCGCGAGAGGTTGGAGCGACGCGATGTGCTCAAGGAAGGACTTTCGGATGCGACCTGGGAAACTTACCTTCGGCAGCGGTCCGAGTTTGATCCGTTCGAGGATCGCGATCGTCCGCGGTTCGAGCTGGAAACGAGCCGCGACCTAGCCGTTATTGCGCATATGACGACTGACTGGTTGCGGAAAAAGGATCGCGAACGATAGGTTGAAATCCGTGAATGCGAACGTCAACCTTACGGCACAAGAACCAGGCATCCCTCCCAGCACGTCTACTCGATCAATCCAACACTCGTTCATCCCATCTATGCCAGCATCAAAGATCAGGGTGCGACACCAGGTGATGGAGAGTCTCCCAGGTATTGCCGCAAGAAGCACACTGATGCAGGCCGGAGTGGCCTGTCTCAAGAAAGCAAGTACCGCCCGCACAGGTAGGACAGTCAGCGCCGCACTCGTACTTCCATTCCGATGCCTCTGATTTCTGTCGTTCGCCCTTTTGCTTGTCAGTCATCTCTCATGACCCTTCTGTTTTCGAAGATTGAACGCTTCGTGGCGCACGAATCAACGAGCAAAGTGCGTGCCCCGACCTCGGGTCCGATTCTCGATAGCTCTCTGCGATTGTCGTAGCGGTCGTTGGTAAAAGTTCCCCAGGCGACGAGCCAGAATCCCCAAAATTTTGCTGCTGAACGTCCGCGGCTCGCGTTCGAAGTTGCGTCCCTTTCAACTAGCCTGCCCTTTGTGACCACGTTGGGTAACCACCGGTACGGAGCACGCATTGCATACAAAGCAGGACGGATTGGGCAGCGACTTTTCAGGAGGTCGACAGTGAGAAGCAAAAAGAGATATTCGAATGTGACATTCACCAAACGAGTTGATCACGAAGCGGGTCGCCATCGCCCATCGCGTGCGCACGCCGAACCGGAAGTGTGCAAGGAATGCGGGTTGGTCTACGTTAATCGGCGCTGGGTCTCCGCCGAGACTGCGTTGAAAAGCCGCAAGCCGGAGCACTGGCGTCCGACCCTGGAGATCTGCCCGGCGTGCAAACGACAGGCGGCAGGCATCCCGAGCGGGTACGTTTACCTGGATGGAACATTCCTGGCGGCTCATCGCGAGGAGATAGAACATTTTCTTGAGAAAGAGACAGAACGAGCAGCGGAAGATAATCCGCTTGCGCGAATCATGGGACGCGAGGTCGGCGAAGACGGTGTGCTCACCGTCACAACAACAACCGAGCATCTGGCCGAGCGACTTGGCCAGGGGCTACAGAAAGCGTTTTCCGGAAGAGTCCGATACGACTTCTCGCACGAGAACAAACTGGCGCGAGTCTACTGGCACCGAGATGTGGGGAAGGCAGAGGGAAAAGTCTGAGAGACTGGGCGTGCACACTATGAGTGCAGCGCTCTCAAGATCGATCTCTTGCGAGAGGTTGCGAGGCTCAAACCGCTGGTGTGTGTCAAAGGCTAGAGCGAAAGAGCAGATAGCCCGAGGTGGCATCGATGAAACTCCCGATCCAGATTGCTTTCCACAACCTGCCTCGTTCTGATCGCATCGAGGCGATGATCCGCAAGGAAGCAGCGAAGCTCGATTCCTTCTACGACCGGATCATGGGATGCCACGTGGTCGTCGATATTCCTCACCGCCACCGTGTCCAGGGCAACCCATACAATGTCAGGATCGACATTACTGTCCCCGGCGAAGAAATGGTTGTGAACCGCGAGCCGAGCCTCCATTCGGCACAACAGGATATTGACGCCGAGGACTGGTCCAAGGCTGTCGAAGCTGGCGTTTCCCACAAAGACGTTGGCGTTGCGGTTCGCAAAGGCTTCGGTACGGCTCGGCGGCTTCTCCAGGATTATGCGCGTCGCCAGCGTGGTGACGTTAAGGTGCACGCGCCCGAGCCACGCGCGCACGTCAGCCAGCTTTTCCCCGACAAAGGCTATGGTCTGCTGCTGACGCCCGACGGCCGCGAGATCTATTTCCATAAAGGGAGCGTGTTGAATAAGGGATTCAATCGTCTGACTGTCGGAACGGAGGTCGGCTTTGTTGAAGAACAGGGCGAGAAGGGGCCGCAGGCCAGTACGGTCAGACTCCTCGGGAGGGCGCAGCCCTTTCGTGACGGAGGAGCCTTCCCGCGTACACGCAGCGGAGTGGGCGTGAAGACACCCACCCCGCAGTGAGAACAGCGGAAGCGCTCTATCACTTTAAGGAGGTGAACGATGGCACACAAGCAACTGCGATTCAGGGCGGCCGCGCGCGAGAAGATATTGCGAGGCGCTACGGAGCTTGCTGACGCCGTGCGAGTTACACTTGGTCCCAAGTCTAAGTGCGTGCTGATCGAGAAGAAATACGGCAAACCGATCGTCTGCAACGACGGCGTTACCATAGCTCGAGAGATTGAACTCGAATCTCCCGACGAGAACCTCGGCGCTCAGATGATGCGCGAAGCCGCAGAGCGCACCGGTGATGCCGTCGGAGATGGGACCAGCACCGCGACCATACTGGCTCACGCAATCCTTGCAGACGGGGTGCGCAATGTCGCGGCGGGTGCGAGCGCAATCGACATAAAGCGCGGTCTGGACCGCGGACTGAAAGCGGCGGTAGAAGCGCTGCGGTCGTTGAGCCGTCCCGTTCAAAGCCGGCGCGAGCGAATTCAAGTCGCAACCATCTCGGCTCACAACGACCAGACAATCGGTGAACTGGTTGCCGAGGCCGTCGACAAGGTCGGCACTGAAGGGGTCGTAACCGTCGAGGAGGCCAAGGCGACTGAGACGACGCTCGAAGTTGTAGAAGGCATGCAGTTTGACCGCGGATACCTGTCTCCCTACTTCATCACCAATCCTGAAAAGATGCAGGCCGAACTTGAAGATCCTTTCATTCTGCTCCATGAGAAGAAGATCACCAGTACGAAGGATCTTCTGCCGATCCTGGAGCAGGTCGCGAGGACCAGCCGGTCGATGTTAGTCGTCGCCGAAGATGTCGAGGCTGAAGCAATGGCCACTTTGGTGGTCAATAAGATTCGCGGCGTGCTGCCGTGCGCCGCGGTAAAAGCTCCGGGCTTCGGCGATCGCCGCAAAGACCTAATGCAGGATATGGCACTGCTCACTGGCGGGAAGGTGCTGGCCGAGGAACTGGGAATCAAGATCGACAAGCTTGCGATCGGCGATTTGGGCCATGCGAAGCGCGTAGTCATTGACAAGGACAGCACAACAATCATTGGCGGCGCCGGCAGCAAAACCGCTATCGAAAGTCGGTGCAATGAGATTCGCAAACAGATCGCCGATACACCGTCGGACTACGACCGCGAGAAGCTCCAGGAACGGCTCGCCAAACTGGCGGGTGGCGTCGCAGTGATTCGCGTCGGCGCCCCGTCTGAAGCCGAGATGAAGAGCCGCAAAGAAGCTTTCGAGGACGCCATCAGCTCGACGAAGGCGGCAATGGCGGAAGGAATAGTGCCTGGCGGCGGGCTCGCGCTTCTGCGCGCGATTGAAGCTGTCGACAAGGAGGCCAGCCAGTCCGAGGGAGACGAGCACACCGGGCTGCTGATTCTCAAACGCGCTCTTGAGGCTCCAGCGCGTCAGATTGCTGAAAACTCAGCCGTAGATGGCGGCGTCGTGGTTGAGAAGATGCGCAGTGGAAGCGGCAGCTTCGGATTCGACGCGGCTCGCAACCAGTACGTCGATTTGGTGGAAGCCGGCATCATCGATCCAACGAAGGTTGTCCGAATCGCGCTCGAGAACGCCGTGTCGGTCGCAAGCGTGCTGCTGCTCACCGAAGCAACTCTCACCGAAATCCCCGAGCAGAAGGCCGAAGCTGCTCCAAGCTTCGGGCTGCCGGAATAGAGAACGGTGGACAACGATGCCGCGGGAACCGACGAGGAGGGAGGGCTTCGAAGGATGGAATGAGGTTATACCTATGCGAATCGCAGAAATACTGGCGCCTACTGATTTCAGCGAAAACTCTCAGGTGGCTTTTGAAGTGGCATACGGCCTGGCGAGGCAGCTTGGAGCAAAGCTCTATCTCTTACACGTCCAGGATGGCAGCGCTCTGAGGGTCGCCATTAGAGAAGGGCTTCTCCAGGAGGATTCCACTGATGAGGAGCTACAGACGGCGGTTGAGCAACTAACCGCGGGACGATTCTCAGAGATGATGGCCGGGTTAGATCAAACGGAGGTGGAACTCGAATGCATTTCGGTGCGAGGTTACCCTAAGACGGTCATCACTAAGTATGCTGAAGAAATCCACGCTCGTTTGATTGTAATAGGAATGCGCGGAATTACCGCAATGAGCCTGATCACGAGCGCAATGATGGGATCTGTCGCCGAGTACGTTATGCGTAACTCGCCATGCCCTACGCTGATCGTGAGGTCCGAGCACCACAAAACGTTAACTGCTGAGTCAACCATCCTCGTTTGACCCTGCTTCGTTGGCGAATCGATGCCTGACGGGCCTGCTACCCTCAAGGCCGTGGAAACCGAAACGGGGGTAGGCTCGGAAGCGCCGTTCAGCGCTTCCGAGCCCGCTTTCGCTTGTTCCACTACGCGACTCGAACCCGTTCGTTCTACGTTCTGGTCTGACCGCGGCTACATATAAGGATTGATCACCAGATGGTCGCTCACTGAGCACACGCCCGGCGCATGACTAACCGCTCCCATGACCGCCCGCTTCTCTTCCCAGGACCGAACGCGGCCGGTGAGCGTCACCGTGCCCTCAGCCACGGCAACCTGTATGTGCCCGGCCTCGCGCTCTGCGCGGCGTTCGAGAGCGTCTTCGATCACCAGGCGGACATCGCCGGGATCGATTTTGCGCGGGTTGACCAGTATTCTGTTGGTCACCCCACGAACTCCAGCAAGTCGTCTAACAGCACGTTCTGCGTCGTTGCGTTCGCGCATCAAAGAGACCGAGCCTTCAAGGGTCACCCATCCGTTGGCCACCGTGGACTGGATGAGTTGTTCAGGGACCCAGACATCCCACTCAAGTGAGCGTCTAATGGCCTGAGCTATCTGGGTGTCCGATGGCGCCGTACCGTTGGGTAGTTTCACTTCGATGTCGTTCGCGACATCGAGCACTCCGGCGACTTCATGAGCTGCATCCTGAGCTGCCATCTTCTTGGCGTAGATGTCTACAGCTCCGGTCAGCGTCACTACCCCGTCGTGAACGGTCACACCTATTTCAGTCTCGTCCACGCGGCTGTCCCATTTCAGCTCGCGGAGTACATCAAGCTGGATTTGCGAATCCGTCTTCTCTTGTATCATCACAAAGTACCTCCCTTCACGTAACTGATTGGGTTCGTGCGGGCGTAAAGACCGCGTACCCCTACAAACGCGTCGGGGCACTGCCCACCACATACACGCGTAAAGTCTGCGAAGCGGTTCGCAGCGGTTACTTGTTGCCCACATGGGTTTTCCGTTTTCCGCCACCTTTCATACCGCCGGCCTGTTGTCCGCCCATGCCTCCGCCACTCACGCCTCCCTTGCCACTACGACAAATCCCGGCACTCTCTTCAGTGGTACCACCACGGGATTTGGCTTCTCTCTGCGAGCGCAATGCGGAGATCGACAGATTCTTTTGAGAGTCATCACGACATCCTTGTGGGTCCAAACAGACTTGTCTGCTCCACTCACGGTAACCCTATCTCGCCAATGGACCAGACATAGACTCGTTCACCAATGCCTACTGGTTGCCATCGGTGCAATGCATATGCCGCGGTTGACTACCAGCTTTCGCCGTAGATGCCGTTACGCGAAGAACTCAGCCTGCGCAAGATCACCCATGGGAAGCGCGAAAGCGCGCACGCGCGGACCGGTCCCGAACTCTGGAGGCTTACCGGTTCAACGCAACGGTGAAACCAGCCAGCCTTGCGGCACTTCCTTGCAGCGGTCTGCACGGGATCCAATTTGCATAACAAGGAGACGATGAAAAGAGCGTGGGTCTCAATGCTGGCTGTTCTGGCTTTGCTAGCCGTGGGCAAAGCACCTGTAGATCCTCGCAAGGTGATGGCCATCACTCACGTGACAATCATCGATGTCACTGGCGCGCCGCCGCAGTCAGATATGACTGTGCTCATCTCGGGTGAACGAATAGTCGCGATAAGCGAGACCGAGGCGCTGCCGCTGGCCCCGGACGCCGAGATCGTAGACGGCACTGATAAGTTTCTAATCCCGGGACTCTGGGACATGCACGTACACGCGCTGCAGAAAGAACGGATCGAGAAGTTCTTCCCCCAGTTCGTCGCCAACGGAGTTTTGGGCATCCGCGATATGGGCGGTCCGGCTGAGGAAATAGAGTCGATCGTGCGCTGGCGTCAGCAAGAAGCAGATGGGGAGCTGCTCGGCCCACGCATTGTCGCGGCCGGTGCCATCCTGGACGGTCCAGAGCCGATGTTCCCAAGCTACTCGCTCGCAGTGCCCGGCATGCGGGAAGGTCACAGCATCGTGATCGACCTGAAGCAAAGGGGATGGGGAGACTCCACAGCTTTACTCTTCGCTGTCTCGTGTCCAATCGAGGGCCGTGGCCACTTTCAGTCCTACTAAGGCCGATGCTCTCTTCGAGAAGTTTGCCAGGAATGGAACCTGGCAGGTCCCAACTCTAACCGTTGCCTGGGCTGTTGCGTTTCCGGATAAAGTCGGTCCGCGCCACAACCGTCGCTTCAACCGCTTGCCCGTCGCTCCGAAGAATTCATCGGCGGCAGAGTTGTGCGCAATAGAAGTCCCGGACGATAGTGCTTACGCGAGAAAAAGCTGGACAGAGCCGTGAACGCGAGCGCCCGCTGATACTGGAGTGTACTCCGCTGCGATGAGGTTTCTCCTGCACCCGCTCGCTGCGCAATGCAGCTCCGGAGTCGAGCGGTTTCGCAATTCTCTGTCTGAGAAGAATCACTCATGCGCATGCGCGAAAACGCGCAACATTGCCTGACCACACCCGCTTGTCCCACAGATCCCAACGAATCTCGCAGCTCTCGCGGCATCCGACATCGGCACACTCGTTGCGTCAGGGAAGCTGAGAATTCGAG
>JBGPFL010000046.1:0-12615 GCA_041483295.1 Blastocatellia bacterium
CTTTTCCTCAGGCAGAGCGCTACTTCGCTCCCAGCAACTCGACTTCGAAGATGAGAGTGGCATTAGGCGGTATGACACCGTCTCTGCCTCTCGCTCCGTAGCCGAGATGCGGCGGAACGATGAGTCTTCGCTTTCCGCCGATCTTCATGCTCATCACGCCCTCGTCCCAGCCTTTGATGACACCCCCCATGCCGATGGTAAAAGTATAGGGCTGTCCCCGGTCAACCGAGCTGTCAAACTTTGTGCCGTCTACAAGGGTGCCGGTGTAGTGTACGGTCACGCTCTGTCCGGGCTGCGGGCTGGCTCCGCTGCCCACTACAACGTCCAGATACCTGAGTCCCGAAGCCGTGACGGTTTCTGCAGGAGCAATTGCCGTAAGCTGCGAGAACACGACCTGCCAACGTCCGGCTCGTTTTGCATACACCTCGACGAAGCGGGCGTTAACGCTCGTCTCTTTCCCCTTGTTTGTGCTCTTCTCGACATACCGACCGGTCACAACGGCAGTGTTGACGAAGACGCGGACGGTCATGTCGTCAACGCTCGCCGACTCCGCCACGAAATCGCTCGATTTAACTTCGGCGAGGTACTGCTCCTTGTTCCACGGTTCTCCGCGGGTGTCGATGCCGGCAAGGTCGTCAGCAAGTATGCTCTCGAGAGTTGCGATATCGCGGTGGACGAGCGCGGCGGCCCATCGTCGCTGGATGGCCATAAGTGACTGCTCCACGCCCGCGGCGGCTGTTGCCGCAGACTTGGCTCTGGAAGCCGTTTTTCTGGATGTGGTCTGAGTGAGCGCGGCGGGCGCGAGGACTGTTGCGAGCAACGATATTGCGAGAAGTAGTTTCACGTGATCAGGCTCCTTACTGCTAGAGACGTTGAGAAACAGATTAGCAACGGCGGTCTTCATAAGCCTGCTAAAGGCTATAAACTCCACCGCACGCCGCAGTTCTTACATGCATTGTGCGGGCTGTCGCTCTGAAGATCATTCCTGAACTTCTGATAGAGGTGGTCGTTCCAGATCTCCATCAGCGGCCGCTCGAACGCGTTGCCCAGAATGAGCGAGTCATAGTCGCGTTCAGCAAACGGCGAGATGCAGCACGGCAGCACGTTGCCATTCGCGGTTATGTACATCAGCGTCCATGGCCGCCGGCACAGGCTCCACGGGTTGCCCTCGTCGCGAGGCATCAAACTCTGTTCCGGGGCGGCGGCACCCGACGCATTGAACTCAATGCCCAGTTCGTCTGCGAGTTCCTGAGCTTCGGCAATCGACCGCAGCTCCTCTTGTTCAACCGAACCAAACAGCGCCTGGTCGGATCGCGCCAGACCATCACCCTGCTGCTCGTCCTCAAAGAAGACCAGCCGCTGAAGATACACTTCTCCAACTCCAATGTCGCGGGCGAGGCGCACGAAGGCCGAAAGCTGATCGAGGGTCTCCTTCATGCCTACCAGCCACAAAGAGAGCTTCGGATGCACGACTCCAACTTCGTTCTTAAGCGCGACGAACTCGCGCACGTTCTTCACGATCAAGTCGAATCGCGGCAGCCCTCTCACCCTGGCAAAGGTCTGCGCGTCGGCCGCGTCCAGTGACACGCGAAACTCGTCGAGACCCGCGTCGATTAGTTGCCGCTGGATGTGTCCATAGACCATCGTAGCGTTCGAGTTGAACAGCACATAGACTCCGCGGTCTTTGAGATAACGAATCATCTGCGGCAGTTCTTTGTTGATAAGCGGCTCGCCTATGCCGTGAAGGACCGCCTGCTTCAGATTCGGAACCTGGTCCACGACCATCTTCATCTGTTCGAAGCTGAGATCTGCGGGCCGCTCGACCGAGGCGAAGGTGCGCGGGCAATGCCGGCAGAGGAGATTGCAGCGATTGGTTGTTTCCAGGTAGAGACAGACCGGCGGGTCGGAGACGATGGGCCCGAGCAGTTTCACTTGTTTGAAGTAAGGCTCGTGTCTATTGGCGGTGGCAACCATAGCGCAAGAGTCTATCTTGCGCGGCCCAACAGGGGCAAGAGAATGGCATTGAACGAAGGAACGCGCGGACGATCGTTTGGCTGGATCATGAGACGGCGGTTGCGTTGCCAACGACGCTTCACCGCAGAGGCGCCGAGATCGCTGAGGTTGCGCAGAGAAGAAAACGGCGAAGGCTTCACTGGGGGTTTAGGGATCGACAGAGAGGAG
Organism: Blastocatellia bacterium; assembly: GCA_041483295.1. Lineage (GTDB taxonomy): Bacteria > Acidobacteriota > Blastocatellia > UBA7656 > UBA7656 > DASYSA01. The sequence goes on from JBGPFL010000046.1 coordinate 2,182, forward strand.
GCGAGAGGGCCCCTCAAGTTCCGTCGGAGTTCAGGCTTTTTTCGCGCTTACCGCGAGTTCACAACTTGTGAGGCGACCCCCCCGATGTTTACGAGACGGTGGTTCGAATACCCGATGTCTACAGAGTCGTATATCTCGGCAATAAGGCTGGGCCCGTAACGTGAGAGAAAATAGAAGACGTTCAACTCCCGTTCCTGGAGGTTCTTGTCCGGCAGCAGCGTAGTGAAGGCGCGTTCCACCTGACGGAAGGTCGTCTCTTCGCGGTGGGCGCTGGCGTGAACGAAGCGTGTGCGAAGGTGTTCGACCTGATAGAGCACCTTCTCGCGGGCGCGCTTGACCGAATCCACAAGCGTTCGGTCATTGCGGCACGCCTTTTCAAGCTTGTCGAGTTGATCGTTGAATACACGCTCCGCCTCTTCGAACACCTGGGTCGTCGCGCGGTCCAGACTCTGCTCGACTACCTTCGTGATGGCAGGATGAAGCCCCTCGAAAAAGTCCTGAAGCTCGAGGCCATACTTCTTCAGGGTCTTGGCGTGACGGCCTTCGATCAACGTGAGGCTCGCACGGGGCAGCACGCAGGGATCCGGCCGCCCGAGTGTTTCATAAACCGCTCGCAGCTGTGCGAAGTATGCGATCTCCGCCGGCCCCCCGATGTACGCCGCCGTAGGCAGCAGGTAGTCCTGGACCACCGGTCTGAGCGTTACGTTGGTGCTGAAGCAGTTCGGGCAGCCCTCCGCCAACGAAACCAGCTCCTCCTTAGTGAACGTTCGGTGCGATCCCTTCACGTGAAAGCGACCGTCCGTCTGAGTCATCGCAAGGCGTCTACCTTCATCCATGATGAACAGGGGAACCATGTCTTCGGAGACATGGATCTGCGCATGATAACCGGCTCGTTCAAGCTCGCGGCTTCGCTCGACCAATGCCCGCGCGATCTCGCTCGACCGTTCGATCGCCCGCGAGTAGAGCGGCGCGGCCACCTTCTTCAATTCGTCGTCGAGCGGGTCCAGCAGCACCACGCCATAGTCTCTGAACAACCTGGCCATCAATCGCGAGAAGGCTTCTGCAAATCCGACTCCGGGCGAATAGCTCTCGCGCAGATCGCGCTCGAGGTCCGGCACGAATTCCGACCGCGGTAGCGCGGCAATCAATTCGTCTATCTTTTCACCGATGCCCTCGCAGAGTTGAATCCGACCCACCGGCGCGTCGTCGGGAAGCTCGGATGCCGAATAGGTTATGTCTTTGATATGCCCTTCGGTGTCTACGACGCGACAGTGATTGACCTCCAGGTAGTCGTGGTCCTCGCTCGCGACCCAGAACACAGGAACCGCTTCGATGCCCTGTTCGCGCAGGCAGGCCGCGAGTTTAATCACCGTCAGAGCCTTGTGAATCGTGTACAGGGGTCCGGTGAACAGCCCGGCTTGCTGGCCGGTAACGATGGCAACCGATCCGGGCCTGCGCAGCATGTCTATATGATGGAAGGTGAGATCCGGAGATCCGGCGCTGCGATTGATTCGCTCCAACGCGTCAGGAACCTGCTTGCGGTCAAACTCACGAGCGCCGACCTGGCGGGCCTGCTCGGCCAACGGCGAGACTGTTCTTCCACAGTTGATGTAAAAACGCGCGACTTTGTCATAGTCGTATAGGAAGTCGTTGAACAACCGAGTGGTGCGGGGGATATCGGTGAAGCGCAAAGCGCCGGCGAGTTTGTCAGCGGCGGCTTCGAGGTCGTTACAGTCTGCTTCGTTCATCAGGGTCCTTATTTCAAGCGGCCTGGCGATTCCAGATCAAACAATGCTGCGCACTGCAATTTATTCGACGCCCGGGAAGAGACGGCTGTCTCGCATGACGGCTCTTATTTTTTCCTTTTCCGCGGCGCCAACAGGCAGGAGCGGTCCGCGCGGCGCGCCACCCGCGAACCCTGCGATATCCATCGCCGCCTTCAATCCCGCGACACCCAGCCCGGCCGATACGAGATGCGACAGAGGCGCCAGCCGATTCTGAAGCTCACGCGCCTTCGCGTGATCATCCGACCTGGCAGCGGCATAAAGTTCGACGCAGGCATCCGGCGCTGTGCAGGCGACGGCCAGTATCGCGCCAGAAGCTCCCATCGCCAACGCGGGGTAGAATATGCCGCCGTTTCCACACATCACCGAAAAGTCTCGGGGCGTACGCCGAATCGTGTCGGCTATCGCGGTCATGTTGCCTGAGCTGTCCTTCATACCGACGATGTTGGGATGAGAGGCGAGCGAGGCGATGGTGGCCGACTCAATCACGACTCCGGTGTTTTGCGGCACATTGTAGATCAGGACGGGAATGGGTGAGGCATCCGCGACTTCGGTGAAGTGGCGGAGCAGCGCTTCCTGAGTCATCGCGGCTTTGTAGTAGTAAGGAGTAATGACCAGCGCCGCATCTGCGCCGAGGTCCGCCGCGCGACGAGCCGCTTCAATGGCAGCAGGCGCGGCAAACTCGTTGACTCCCACGACGATGGGCCGGCCGGGAGCGGCCGCGCTCTTGATCGTTTTGACTACCCGCACGCGCTCCTCTTGCGTCAGGTGCACGGCTTCGCCGTTGGATCCGAGCGCAACGTAACCGATCAGTCCCGCATCGTTGTATCGCGCTACGTTTCGCGCGAGCCCTTCAACATCCAGATTGGCAGCGCCATCAAACGGAGTAGGTATGGGAGGGACTATTCCATTGAGATTGAGGTTGTGCATAGACATTCGTGACAATCTCTACGTCATCCTGGTGCAGCCAGTTTCAACCAACCGCAGAGCAAATTGCGATTATAAGTGCCAGCACTCGCAGGCGCAACGCAAGGAGCATAGGGTGGGAGGATGGGAGGATGGGAGTGTGGGGGTGTGGGGGTGTGGGGGTGTGGGAGACCCTCACACACTCCCATCCTCCCATACTCCCATACTCCCATCCTCCCACACCCCCACACTCCCATCCTGGGTCCTTGCCTTTGTGGACCAAGCAAAGCAAGAATACTGGCCGCACCATCTCATCATGAAAATCGTTTGCCACACCTTCGCCGCGTTCTTGCTGTTCGTAATGCCCAGCGAGGCGGCTCCTGTTCAGCAGTCATCAGGCCCGCCTGCGCAGCAACGCACCGGACGCTCTTACAACAGCCGCGACCCCGCAAAGAAGCCTCCGCCGGCCGTGCCGCAGGCTCCTTCACCGGTCACTTTCACGGATGTCACCTAGGCCAGCGGAATAGCTTTCAGACATGCAGCTTCGCCAACTTCGCAGAAGTACCTGCTCGAGACGATGGGCGGCGGCGGGGCCATGCTTGACTATGACAATGATGGGCGGCTGGATCTCTACTTCGCCAGCGGAGCGCAGTTGGCCGACCCAATGCCCAAAGCCGCGATGCCGGACAAGCAGGATTCTCGCTACTGGAATCGCCTCTACCATCAAAAGCAGGACGGCGCCTTTGAAGACGTGACCGAACGTTGATGGGCGCATTGCGCGGGCGACAGCGTGACCCATGCTTCTTGCCTGGCACGCTGGAACACCGATGCCAGGAAGACTCGAAGACACTAAGCCGGGCAGAAGGTGCAGAGGCGAATCGTCCTCCGCGAAACCTGAGCCGCCTCTCTTAACGGCTGGCCGGAGTGCGGCAGCAAACTGTAGACTTGGATCTCTCAATCTAGACATATGAATCTATCGAGACTTTCATTCGCGACTTTGGCACTGGCGCTCTCCCTATTTCTTGCGCATCTGGGCCCGACTGCCGCCTTCAGCCCGCAGGAGAAACCGAAGGAGGAACGGCCGCAGGCAATGGGAGGCGTGTCAACCGGGGCGGCAAAGACCTACACCTCGCGTCGCACAATGGGGATAACGGATCCCAACGCTCCAGTGGTGTTTGAAGACATAACCAGCCAGACCGCCCTCGCCGCTTTCAAACATCGCGCCGGCAGCCCGACTAAGGAGTACATAATCGAAGCTACCGGCGGCGGGGCCGCCATCTTTGATTACGATGGCGACGGCCGCCCCGACATCTACCTGCTCAACGGCTCAACGTTCGCCGCGATGCGCGGAAAGGAGAAAGCTCCGCGCGCCGCCCTCTATCGAAACCTGGGCAACTGGCAGTTCGAAGACGTGACCAGCCGAGCAGGAGTAGCGAACGAACGCTGGGGCTGCGGCGTGGCGGTTGGAGATTATGACAACGACGGTAGGCCCGATCTCTTCGTCGGCAACTTTGGAGTGTCGCGACTCTATCACAACAATGGCAATGGCACCTTCACCGACGTCGCCGAGAAGCTCGGCGTCGCGCGAAAAGGCTGGAGCACGGGAGCATCGTGGGGGGACTACGACGGAGATGGGCGGCTCGATCTGTTCGTCCCCGGCTACGTCGAGTTCGACATTAACAACTTGCCGCCGAGCCCTGCCCAGGCGGGCAAAGAGGGAGCAATCGGCCAGAACTTCTGCCAGTTTCGCGGCGTCCCGGTCTTATGCGGGCCGCGAGGTCTCAAAGGCGAAGGCGACACGCTCTATCATCAGAAGCCCGACGGCACCTTTGAAGATGTGAGCGTGAAGACCGGGGTGAACGACCCGCAGAAATACTATGGCTTCTCTTCCGCGTTCATTCACGCTAACGAAGACGACCTCCTGGATCTGATCGTGGTGAACGATTCGACGCCGAAGCAGCTATATTTGAACAAGGGCGACGGCACCTTCGAAGAGGTCGGATATGCGTCGGGCGTTGCGTTGAACGAAAACGGGCGCGAGCAGGCTGGAATGGGGTTGGGGGTCGGCGACTATGACAACGATGGCCGGATAGACTTCTACGTGACGAACTTCTCTGATGATTCGAACACGCTCTACCACAATGATGGAGAGGGGAACTTCACCGATGTCACTTTTCAATCGGGCCACGGCGAGATAACGATGCCGTTTCTCGGCTGGGGAGCCAGTCTCCTCGACTTCGACAACGACTGCTGGAAGGACGTGATTGTTGCCAATGGGCACGTCTACTCGGGAGTAGACCAGCAGCAGTGGGGCACGAGCTACGCGCAGCAGGTGTTGCTGTTTCGCAATCTCGGCGACGGCAAGTTTGCGCGGGTGCCTGCCGCGCCGGGAAGCGGGTTGGCAATAGCGATTCGGGCGCGCGGCCTGGCGGTGGGCGACCTGGACGGCGATGGGCGGCTCGACGCGGTGTTCAATAACATGGATTCTTCACCGACCATCCTTCGTAACGCGGCCAGGCCGACAATGCACTGGCTCGAACTGAAGTTGATAGGGGATCCAGCCAGGAAGAGTCCCAGGGATGCAATTGGCGCGGTTGTTTATCTGACCACCGGCGCAATCCGTCAAAGGTGCGACGTTGTGAGCGGTGCGGGATACGCTTCACAGAATGACCAGCGAGTGCACTTCGGACTGGGTGCCGCGTCTAAGATCGATAAGCTCGAGGTGAAGTGGCCCGATGGCGCCGTTGAGACAATCAACGTTCCCGGTGTTGACCGCGTTATCACTGTTGCTGAAAAAGAGGGCGTGCTCAAAACGCCCTAGCCTGGCGCGCCAGGGCTGAGTGGTCTTCCACGTTGAGTCAGAGATCCTCAGTAGCCCCGCATTGTAGAGACTTCGAATGAACTCGGAACTGTGAACATCACTTTCCATGCTGAAATCCGATGAGCGAACTGAACCCGTAGTACGGGATGATCGGAGGCAACTAAGATGCAGCACGCTCGAGAAGATTCTATGGAAGAACGCTCACTGAGATTCGCCGCTATTACGTACTACCTTGTGATGCTGGCAGGGCTCGCCATGGGGTTGTATGGTCTGGTGTCACTCTTCTGGCTCACCATGGATCAGGTTCAGCAACGACAGATCACAGGATCGGTACTCGGACTATGAGACACTTCATTCGTCATTGGTCACTTGTCATTGGTCACTGGCCTGTCTCTACTGTGCGGGCCTCGCGACAGACCGAGGTCTGCGAAGACTGGGGGCCGACTAATTAGAACGCGCCTCCCGCCCCTATTAACTCTGCTAAGCCCCTTCACTCGTCATTCCGAAACTCGTGGCGCGACACCAACATTGTTGTTAGTATCTCTTCAGACGCGACGCAGGCCCGGCGGCCGAGCCAGGTGGCACATCTGTCGGGGCAATATCGAGATCGGCTCTGACTGAAGACATCCCTGATTCCTGTCGGCGGCTCAAACGCGGGCTTTTCAACAATTTGAAACTTCAGGGCGCGGCCGGCGTTTTCCAGAGGAACAACCCTTAGCGAAGCGGAGGCGGCTATGACGATGACCCGCTGGCTCTTGAAACTGGGGAAAAGGCGCGCCGCAATCACGTTCGGCGTTCTGCTCGTAGCGATCGTCGTTTCCGCCACCTTCGTCGTCAGATCGCGCTCATCCATCTCCGCCGGGGCGACAGGAGAGACTGCCAACTCGTCTGTAGTGCAAGTGGGCAGAGGCGACCTTAAGAAGCTTCTGCTGCTTGACGGGGAGTTGCGCGCTGTCTCCTCGCGGACCATCTTCTCCTCTACATCAGAAGAAGTAAAGATCACCTACCTGCCTCCGGAAGGGAGCCTGGTGAAAGCGGGCGATCGTGTCGTGGAACTCGATAGCGGCACTATTCTCGGTAAGATCAAAGACGTCGAAGAGAAGATCATCGCCTCTGAGAACGACATCGTAAAGACGAAGGCCCAACATGAGGCGGCTCTTCGCGACATGGAGGTCCAGCTCAGCGTTCTGTGGCAGGCTTACGAGAAGGCGAAGGTCGATGTGAGGGTGCCCGCCGGGATTGTTCCTCGAAGGAAACATCAGGAGGACCAGCTCGCACACGAGAAGGCCAAGACTGAATATGAAAACCAGTTGACCAAGATCGAGCAGAAGAAGAAGGAGCAGGCTGCAGAGTTGCAGGTCAAAGTCATCGACAAGAACAAGCTCGGAGTCCAGCTGGATCAGATCAAGAGCAACCTTGCGGGGATGAATCTCAAGGCGCCGGCCGACGGCATGGTCATCTACAGCGATCATTGGTACGAACGTCGAAAGATTCAAGTCGGTGACGTGGTCTGGGGCGGGTTTCCGCTGGTTCGATTGCCCGAGCTCAAAGAGATGGAAGTCATGGCTCAGGTCAACGAAGTAGACGGACCTCGGCTCTCGATAGGTCAGAAGGCAAAGATACGGCTCGATAGCTATCCCGACACGGAAATCCCAGGGTCGGTCAAGAGCATCGCGCAAACCGCAATCAAAGCCAGCTGGATGGCCAAGGCCAAGGTCTTCCGAGTCGTGATTTCGCTGGATAAGACCGTGACGGAAATAATGAAGCCGGGCATGTCCGCTCAAGTTGCGGTCGAGGTGGGCGAACATGCCAATCAACTGCTGGTTCCTCGCTCTGCGATCGAGTTCGAGGGTGATACGGCGGCAGTGATGCGGCTGGAGGGCGAGAAGCAGATGCGGCCAGTGGCGGTGACCGTGATCGCTGCGGACGCGGCTCATTCAGCGGTAGCCGAGGGCGGCGTGCTCAAGGAGGGAGACCGGATACTGAGCCGGTGGAGAAGCGAGAAGTGACGCGTGATGCGTGATGCGTGATGCGTGATACGTGATGCGTGATGCATGATCGTCCTGCAAGGCCGGTTCTTTGACGAAGCATAATCACGCATCACGCATCACGCATCACGCATCACGCACCATCCGATTAGGATCAAATGAGAGCAGACGGTGTGAACTCCAGACTCAAAAGCGGCGCTGTGAAGCGGTTGGCGGTAGCCGTTGTCATTCTGGCAGCCCTGGCGGGCGCGTTCTTCCTGCTCAAGTCGAGCGCGTTGTCAAAGATCCTGGCGAAGTCGGGAGATTCAAGCGACGAGCTGGAGATCGTATCCAGGCCTATGAGCTTCGGGGTCGATGCGGCCGGAACGCTGCGAGCCACTTCCGTTCGGAACTTCAGCGGTCCCCCGCCATTTGGCGACTACTGGCAATTCCAGATCGTGAGCATGGCGCCCGAAGGCCAGAACGTGAAAAGCGGTGACATGCTTATCACCTTCGACGCGCAAAAGGTGCAACAGGACCTTCAGAGTCTACGAAGCGAACTGGACCAGGCAACCAAAGAACTGGAGAAGACCCAGGTCTCCATAGACCTTGAACGCCAGGAGCTTTCGGCAAAGCTCGCCGCAGCACAGAACAACTTCGAGAAGTGCAAGCTCAAACAGGGGGTCAGCTCGGATATTGAAGCATCCAGCGTAATCGAAAAGGACGGCCTTGATTTGGAGCAGGCTCGCCGCGAAGTCGAAGCGCTCAAGGAAAGACTCGAATGGCATGCCAAGTCGAGCCAGGCCACCTACAACATAATCCTCAGCCGCAAAGCCCGCGCTCAAAACAAAGTGGACGCAATCCAGAAGGGCATGGAAGGCTTTCAAGCCAAGGCCGACCGGGATGGTGTCGTTGTCTACAAGGTCAAATGGAACGGTGAGCGCTACCGCGTCGGCGAAAACATCTGGTCAGGCGAGCCGATCATGGAGATCCCCGACTTGAACACAATCCTGGCCGAAGCGCTGGTTCCCGAGGTTGACATCGGCAAGATCAAAATAGGCCAGCGCACCGAGCTCACAATAGACGCATTTCCGGGAAGGTCATTTTCCGGAACCGTGAAGAGCTTTGGCGTGCTCGTTCACCCCAAGGCCTGGGACATCCCAAACAAGGTCCTGGACGTCCAGATTGCGCTCGATCAACTCGATACATCGGTGATGCGCCCGGCCATGAGCATCAAAGTGAAAATTGAGACAGGCTCTATTGCAGACTGTGTCGCCGTGCCTCTCAAAGCTGTGCTCACGACTGCCGAGAGAACGGTGGTGAAGGTCAAAAGCGACACCGGCTGGCGCGAGCAGACGGTCAAGCTCGGAGATTCGAACGGCACCGACATTGTGGTGACGGAAGGCCTAAAGCCCGGCAACCGGATCGCGGTCAACTTCCTGAGGGCCAAGTGACGAGGCAGGGATGAAAAGGTCGCATAAGCTCATTCGCAGACTCGCCATAGCCATCGCGGTCGTTGTGCTCGCGTCGGGTGGCATCTTCGGCGGGTACAGAGCGCTCACGCGCACGGTATTAGAGCTGCAGCCGCTGACCGTTGTAATTCAGCCTCAGGACTTCACGTTGACGATTTCGGCTAATGGAGAATTGCAGTCAGCCGAATCGCTGGCCATCGCCGTGCCTCCGGTGCCGGTCCAGAGGTTGCGGATCGCGTCCGTGGTGGCAGACGGCACTAAGGTGAACAAAGGCGACGTGCTGGTTGAGTTCGATCCCGAGGAGATCGACCTCCAACTGATGGCCCATCGCTCCGACCTGGAGATGGCCATGCAGAAGATCACACGCGGTGGATTGGCAAGCGAAGTCGAGAAGAGCGACGTCGTCAAGGACAAAAAAATCGCCGAACTCGAGTTGGAGAAGATCATCGAGTTCCTGCCAACGGACGAACAGATTTACAAGCGGCGAGAGATCATCGAAGGCAAACTGGACAAGGACTACACCGAGAAGAAGATCGTATTCGCCGATGCCCGATTGCAGCTCAAGGGAAAGGTCTACTCGCTGGATGAAGCCATTCTGATGATCGAGCGCGGCCAGGCGACCGCGCAGATCACCCGGTCCGAGACGGCCCTTGCGTCACTCAAGCTCATCTCTCCGGCGTCGGGAATCGTGGTCTACAACGACCCCGGCTATTTCTTCGGCGGCTATTCGCTGATGCCCGGCAGGACCGTCTACGTCGGGATGACGCTCTTCAATCTTGTTAATCCCGACAAGATGGAGGCCAAGTGCTACGTTCTGGAAAAGGACGCAGGCGAACTGCGCACGGATCAGCCCGTGACTGTCGTACTCGATCCGTATCCGGGAGTCGAGTTCACGGGCAAGGTGAAGACCATCGACAAGCTGGCGCGGCCAGTCGATCGCGAGTCTCCGGTCAAGTACTTTCAGACTGTCGTGAGCCTCGATAAAGCCGATCCCGTACTGATGAAGCCCGGGGTGAAACTCAAGGCTGAAATCCGCGCAGGCGAATTGAAGTCTGCCATCGTCGTGCCGCGCAGCGCCGCGGTCAAGAAAGATTCGAGCTTCGTCGCCTTCGTGCAACGGGCACCCGGCAAGTTTGAACCTGTGCCGGTCACGCTCGGGCAAGGCAACGTCATACAGGTGGTTGTGACAGAGGGGCTCGAACCGGGGCAGATCCTCGCGCTCAATCCGCCCGACGTGAAGCAGGACTTCTCCGACAAGGCCAGGAAGACAAACGGAGAGAGCGCTAAGCCGAAATAAGTGTAGCGAGCGACCTATACGCAAGGAAAGAGTCTTGCTGTGAAGCGGCGACGACACGGGGAGCGAGGCATGATGGAGCAGACGGCCTAGGGGATTTGCGCGGAGCGAAAGCGACCCTGTACGGGCGGCCCTCCGTGGCCGGCCCTGACTACATCATGTCCTTCTCCTTTTAATCAGGGGCGGCCAC